>JBFFDB010000083.1:0-4808 GCA_041559595.1 Sulfurimonadaceae bacterium | reverse complement strand
TGAAGAACTACTTGGACGTGGAAAGATGGACATGGAACATGTTTCTACCATCGTTAATGGAATTATTTCAGAAATTAGAACAGAGAAAAACACTGCATTGAAACGTCATATAGCAAAGTTTGATAACTGGACACCAGCAAGTGATGACGCGCTTAAGATTGATACGCAAGATATGAAAAGGGCTTATGATGTCTTAGATGAGAAACTAAAAGCAGCACTACATTTAGCATATGACCGCATCAAAGCGTATCACGAAAAGCAACTTCCAAAATCATGGTTTGATACGGAAGCAAATGGTACTATTCTTGGGCAAAAGGTAACAGCTGTTGATAAGGCAGGTCTATATATTCCTGGAGGAAAAGCAGCATATCCATCATCATTATTGATGAATGTTATTCCTGCTCAAGTTGCTGGCGTTGAAGAGATCGTCGTATGTACGCCAACACCTGACAATGAACCAAATCATTTACTTCTAGCAGCATGTCATTTATGTGGTGTAAGTAATGTTTATAAGGTTGGTGGTGCATCGGCAATTGCTGCTATGGCATATGGAACGGAAAGTATTCCAAAAGTAGATGTTATTACGGGTCCAGGAAATATATTTGTGGCAACAGCTAAAAAGCTTGTTTTTGGAGAAGTGAACATCGATATGATTGCCGGGCCATCTGAAATTGGTGTTTTAGCAGATGAAAGCGCAAATCCTAATCATTTGGCAATTGATCTTCTTTCTCAAGCTGAACATGATGAGATGGCTTCTTCTATTCTTATCACTCCTTCACAGCGCATAGCTGATGAAACCGTAGTAGAAATTGAAGCATGGTTGAAGAAACTTCCACGTGAAGAGATCGCACGTAAGTCGATAGAAGAACGTGGCGCGGTCATCGTAACCAAAGACATGGACGAAGCACTTAAATTGATGAATGATATCGCGCCTGAGCATTTAGAAGTTGTTACGCAGAACCCTTTTGATTTACTTCCTAAAATCAAGCACGCAGGTGCTATTTTCTTAGGCCCAAATACACCAGAAGCGATTGGTGATTATGTAGCTGGACCAAACCATACCTTACCAACAGGTGGAACAGCGAAGTTCTATTCTCCTTTAGGTGTTGAGAATTTTATGAAAAAGTCTTCAATAATCTCATTTTCTGCCGATGCTATCAATGAAATAGGCGAAGCATGTGCTATGATAGCCAATACCGAAAGTTTAACAGCGCATGAACAGTCTGTGCGTGTTCGTCTAAAAAATAATTAAAACTCCTTTTTTAGGAGTTTAAAACTTCTTAAAAAGAGAGAAAATGGAATCCACACTTCTTCATCCCCCTTTAGTTCACTTTGCAATTGTCTTGCCCATAGTCGCCTTATTTGTACAAATAGCGTATAGTGTGAGTAATAACTATTTGTATTCACAATGGGCTTCACGTGTTTTAATCATTGCCGCCTTTTTTATGCTAGGTGCTTGGTATACAGGTGGTCTTGAGGGACAAGATGTATATCCTCTCTTAAATGATGCTGGACAGTCTGTTTTAAAGCAACATAGAAACATCGGTCTGTATCTGATGATTGGAACAATTGTGTTAGCACTGATCAAGTTTTTCGCGTGCAAGGCACGTAATGTCATTTTAGAAACAATAGTCTTAGTTGGTTTACTTGTTACATCATCAGGCTTAGCATATCAAGGTCTTATTGGCGGAGATATCGTGTATAAATATGGCGGTGGCGTTGAAAACTATTCAGATGGTCAAGATTGCTTAGCTGATCCAGCCTCATACATCGAAGAGTAAAAAATAAGTTACATTATAATGGCTAAATCACTTGATATAGCCATTCAAACTTGCACGAATTTAACTAAAATTATAACTTAAATAAAAATAACTAATACAACTCCTTCCTATGCTCATATATTGATTAAAATACAGTAATTCTTATTTTACACATCACTCAAAAAATGTAAAGAATATTTAAAGCTCTTTAGTTTTAGATAAGATAATTTCAGCTATTATCCCCCTAGGTAAGTTTTCTTATTTGATAAATAAGGGTTGCTTCTATACGTATTAGTTAGCTAATATTGTTAAACAATATTTGAAGTTATATATATTCATAATCTTAAGTAGGAGGAGAATGAATGCATTTAGGTTTCTTAGTAGACTTACACCTTTGTATGGGTTGTAAAGGCTGCGAAATTGCATGTAAGGTAGAAAATGAGGTACCACTTAGTACGTGGAGACTTCGTGTTAAGTATGTTGATGTAGGTGTCTTCCCAGAGACAAAACGTACATTCACTCCATTACGTTGTAACCACTGTACAAACGCACCATGTGAGCGTATTTGTCCAGTATCTGCACTCCACTATATCGAAAATGGTATCGTTAATATCGATAAAGAACGTTGTATTGGTTGTGCTGGTTGTGTTATGGCTTGTCCATATGGTGCGATTTATATCGATCCTGAAACGCAAACTGCAGACAAATGTACATATTGTGCTCACCGTATCGCTTCTAGCCTTATGCCAGCATGTGTTGTTGCTTGTCCAGTTGAAGCAAATATCTTTGGTGACCTTGATGATCCAGCGTCTAACATTAGTCGTTACATCATGGAAAACCAAGGTAATGTACAAGTTCGTAAACCTGAAAAGGGTACTGATCCTAAACACTATTATGTAGGTGGTGGTAATGTTACACTTAACCCACTTGCATCACATAGAGCTGAAGGTTATGATCTTTTCAATAAACTTACGACTAAAATGCCTGTAGGAGGACACCACTAATGTTAGATTTACCATTAGACGCAACTCACGCGATTGTAACACTTGATGTTGGACTTCCAGGCATCGTATGGCCATGGTTTGTAACAATGAATATGTGGGCAAAGAGTATCGGTACAGGTATTATTTTTATGCTTTTCTATCTTCTTAAGAAGTATCCTAATGAAGCAGCATATTTACGTTTCCCAGTAGCAGTACTGTCGATAGTATTTATTTCTATCTTTTTATTGTTTACATTAGCGGATCTACACCAACCATTTAGAATGTGGCATATCTTCTTCTATCCTCACTGGACATCACCGATTACTATTGGTGCAATTATGGCTTCAGTGTTTATGGGCTTGATCTCTGCTCTTGCATTTTTCTCTTTTATTAAAAAAGACAATGAGATGTACGACAAGATTCTATTATGGACAACAATCTTAGCTATTCCAGTTACTCTATATACAGCAGCACTACTTGCTATGTGTACAGCTCGTGAACTATGGCAAATGCCAACAGAATCAGTTCAAATGCTTCTTGCAGCGACTCTTTCTGGTTCAGCAACTATCTTGCTAATTGGCACAAAGCTTCCTTATGAAGCGAAACGTGATATGGCTGTTGTTCTTGGTTTCTCTGCATTCATGGCATTTATTGTTTACATGAGTGAATACATCTTCGGCGCAATGAAAGCAGAAGAAGTAGCAGCAACTTTACAGTTCATCAAAGGTCATGGTGAGATGACAACATTATTCTGGATCGGTCAAGTGTTCGCTTACATCGTTCCTATGGTTCTTGTAACACTAAGTGTTCAGAACAAATCAACTGGTTTACTTAACTTAGCCGCTGTATCTGCATTAGCAGGTCTTTGGGTTGTTAAACATGTATGGTTGATTATTCCACAATTATTAAGTATGAGCTAAGGAGGCTATTGAATGTTTTTAGAAAATAGAAGAACATTTCTTAAGGGTGCTGCATTTACAGTTGCAGGTGCCGCTATCGCTAAGAATGTAATCAGTACTGATGTTTTAGCTGAATCTCTTTCAGAGAGTAAGTTTACGAATACACCTGATTCTTTAGCATTTTATCCACCATTAGACCAATGGGATGATTTCAAAGAACTAGATGGTGATGACTGGAAACGTGGTGGTATTGACCGTCACGGTGTACGTTCAGAATCAAACCCAGATGGTATCGAAGTAAATGATTTTGCTATCGTTCCAACTGCATGTTCAAACTGTGAGGCTTCTTGTGGTCTTACAGCATGGATTGATAAGAAGACTTTTACAGTTAAAAAATATATGGGTAACCCATTACACCCGGGTTCTCGTGGACGTAACTGTGCAAAAGGTTATGCTACACAATCACAAATGTACGATCCAGATCGTCTTGCATTCCCGATTAAAAGAGCTCCAGGTTCTAAACGTGGTGAAGGTAAGTGGATTCGTGTAACTTGGGATGATGCTATGACTGCCATCGGTAAGAAGATGGGAGATACGCTACGTAAAGGTGATGAGCTATCTAAAAAATCTGTAATGTTCCATGTTGGTCGTCCAAATGAGAACGGATTCACAGGTAAAGTATGACAAACACTTGGTACGGATGCATTTAACTCACACACAAATATCTGTTCATCAGGTGGTCGTACTCCGACTATCCAATGGGCGAATGATGACCGTTCATCTCCTGACTGGGCTAATGCGAAACTTGTTTTCCTTAACTCGTCTCACGCAGCAGATGCAGGTCACTACTTCCAACAAGCAGCGGGTCATATCGCTGATGCACGTAAAAAAGGTGCAAAACTTGTTGTTATGGATCCACGTATGTCAAACTCTGCTGGTATGGCAGACCTTTGGATTGCAGCATGGCCAGGTACTGAAGCGGCGATTTATCTTTACCTAGTAAACCGTATTCTTTCAGAGGACAAGGTTAATACTGAGTTCGTACGTAAGTGGTTCAACTGGGAAGTGTTCATGGATAACACTAAATACCTTAAATTTATGGTTGAGAAAAACTATATCTCTGCGGTACCTAAAAAGAAAGACTTTGCAACATTCTTGAAAGTACT
>JBFFDB010000082.1:0-4812 GCA_041559595.1 Sulfurimonadaceae bacterium | reverse complement strand
TTTATCTTTATTCGTCTGTGCTGTGAAGTCAATAAGCTCAATATGTGACTTTGGCTCAAAATATGTTTTTTGAAAGATAGAAAAAATTTCATCAAGTTCTAATTCTCTTCCTTCTTTATCTGTTACAGTTTGAATGATCTTTCCAATTTCTGGATGCATCTTTTTTGGAAGTGAATAACCATATTTTTCTTCAAGAAGATAGGCAACACCGCCTTTTCCAGACTGAGAGTTAATACGAATAATTCCTTCATAATTACGTCCCAAGTCATCAGGGTCAATTGGAAGGTATGGAACCTCCCAAAACTCGCTTTCTTTAGAACGTTGATATGCAAGGCCCTTATTAATAGCATCTTGGTGTGAACCTGAGAATGCTGTGTATACAAGTTCTCCAACATAAGGGTGACGTTCATGCGTTTTCATATCAGTACAACGCTCAACAACATCAAGAACAGTTGTGATATCTGAGAAATCAAGTTCAGGATCAAGTCCTTGGGTATGCATGTTAAGTGCAAGTGTAATTAGGTCAACATTCCCTGTTCTCTCGCCATTACTTAAAAGCGTTCCCTCAACTCTGTCTGCACCGGCTAAAAGAGCAAGTTCAGTGGCTGCTACAGACGTTCCGCGGTCATTATGGGTATGCGTTGAGATAAGAACATTCTCTCTATTATCAAGATGACGTCCCATCCACTCGATCTGATCAGCATACACATTTGGTGTTGCCATCTCTACCGTTGCAGGAAGGTTGATAATCACCTTGCGCTCGGAACTAATACCCCATGCTGCCGTCACTGCATTACAGATACGAGCAGCAAAGTCAAGTTCCGTTCCAGTAAAGCTTTCTGGTGAATATTCTAAAGAGATCTTTCCATCATGCTTCGCTTCATATTTCTTAACAAGTTCTACCCCTTCTATTGCAAGGTCTATGATCTCGTCTTGGCTTTTATTGAAAACAATCTTTCTCTGCGCTACTGAAGTAGAGTTGTACAAATGCACGATAGCATGCTTTACACCCTTAAGTGATTCGAATGTTTTAGCAATTAAGTGCTCACGTGCTTGTACCAAGACTTGAACCGTGACATCATCAGGGATAAGATTGTCATCAACCAAACGGCGGATAAAATCAAATTCAACCTTCGATGCAGAAGGGAAACCTACCTCTATATTTTTAAAACCAAGTTTGATAAGGAGTTTGTACAGTTCTAGTTTTTGGTCCATGTTCATAGGTGTAATCAATGCTTGATTACCATCGCGTAGGTCTACGCTACACCAGATCGGTGCTTTTTCTATAATATTATTTGGCCACTGTCGATTTGGTAGATCAACCTGTGGATAAGGACGATATTTCTGTACAAATTCCTTCATAATAAGGATTCCTTAAACTGTGATTTCAATAGATGTCTATTAATTACGGAATTATAGCAAAAGATGGCTTATATCGATTTTGTAGTAGAAATCCACTCCGTGATAGAAGAGTGGAAAAAGATTAAAAGTAATATCCTAAACGTTCATTAATATGACATGGTAAAGTGAAAATACTGAAGATATAATGATCTTACTGCTCTTGAACATGTGACGATATGTTTAGCTTTTGAGGAAGTGATATGTTTTGAAAAGGTGGAGCTCTTTAAATAAAAAGAGGCTCCTTTGTATTTAGGTTAAGCGAAGGTTGTGCACTCAGGATTTTTTTCTTGATACTTCACGACGTATGAGCATTGTGCAACGGCTTTCTTTCCATTTTTTTCGATCTCTGCTAAAACGTCTTCTAGAAGTTCTTTTGCAAGACCTTTTCCTGCAAGTGCATCAGGAACGATAGTGTGTGTTAGGTGCATATTTCCATCTTGATCATCATAAGTGATGTAGGCGATATGACCATCGATATGATATTCGTATTTACATTCTGCTTCATTATGTATTAGTTGGTGAGACATTAGTATTCCTTTTTTTAAATTTTAGCATATTTTACCTGAGGCAAATACTTTAAGACTCAATTCCATGAGGGCTTATATGTTACAATGTCTTCAAAATTAGCCAAGGAAATATATGCAGCTTGTGAGTGAAGAATTTTTATCTTTAGGTGTGGATAATCCTTTGGATATTAGTGATAATCAGCTTATATTATTAGACATTGCCTTGGACAAGAAAGAGTTATGGTTTGAATTGGCTCTTGGAAAAAATATATCTGATGCCAGAGCAGAACTTTTTGTCCTATTAAAAGGCATTAGTGCTAAAACTAATCAAGATAAGATAATTAAAAACTATAAGGCCTTACAGAAGTTTCGTAAGGCTGATGTCTTAGTTTCTTCTCCTTCTATTGACACTATGAATTCAGTTGCTAAAGAAGATGAGGCTAAGATAGATACAAGTGATGTAACGATTTATTGTGATGGGGGATGCTCTCCAAACCCAGGAAAATGTGGCTCAGGTATAGCAGTGTACAGAGGGCAAAAAGTTACTGAACTTTGGTATGGCTTATATGAAGAAAGGGGAACTAATAATACGGCTGAGTTAAATGCCTTATATCATTCTCTACTTATTGCGCAAAAAGAGAGTGCAGAGGGTAAAAAAGTTGTTATTAGATGTGACTCTATGTACGCTATCAACTGTATACAAACGTGGGCTATTAGCTGGGAAAAGAACGGCTGGACAAAAAAAGGCGGTGAGATAAAGAACCTTGAGATCATACAAAAGGCATATGCTCTATATAATCAACTAAAAGCAAAGATAGAACTTTCTCATATTAAAGCACATTCTGGCCTTGAGGGGAATGAGCTAGCCGACAGAATGACGGTGTATACTAGAGATATGAAAGAGCCGGCTTTTGTGCGGTATGATAAAACGATCAATGTAGACGAAATTTTAAGTATGAGAGCAGGGTAAAAGATGTCAGAAAAGACCTATATTAAAGGTAAAGATTGTGATCTAGAATCAACAATACAAACCATGCATGCCAAGCTTAAAGCTGTTGGTATTAAGGTAGAAGAAGCATCGGTGCTAAACCCAGTTCCACATGTTTACTCTTTACATATTCATGATAGTGATTATAGAATGATGTTTACAAATGGAAAAGGCACGAGTAAAAAGTCATGTGAGGCCTCTGCCTTAGGCGAATATTTTGAGCGCCTTTCTTGTAATTACTTTTTTGCAGATTATTACCTAGGTGAAAAATTTGCTAATAGCGAGTTTGTACATTATCCAAATGAAAAGTGGTTTGATAACACAGGTGAACAGATGCCTGAAGGTCTTTTAGATGAGAAACTTTGGAACTATTATGACCCCGAGGATGACCTTTCACCTTCGAGTATTTTTGATACAAACTCAGGTGCAGGTGAACGCGGTATCTGTGCGCTTCCATTTGAACGACAAAGAGATAATAAAGAGATCTATTTTCCAGTGAATTTTATTGGAAATATCTATGTCAGTAATGGTATGGCTGCTGGAAATACAAAGAGTGAAGCACGTGTTCAAGCACTCTCCGAGATATTTGAACGTTATGTTAAAAACAAGGTCATTGCAGAAGGAGTTTCTCTTCCATTAATTCCTCAAGAGGTGATAGAACGTTTTAGTCAAACAAGCGAGGCCATAGAAGCACTAAAAGCTCATGGGTATCATCTTCGTATTGCAGATGCATCTTTAGGTGGGATTTATCCTGTTATCTCTGTAACACTTATCAATCCAAAAGATGGATCTGTATTTGCCTCATTCGGAGCGCATCCATGTTTTGAAGTGGCACTAGAGAGAACAGTGACTGAGTTGCTTCAAGGTAGAGATTTGGATATGTTAGATGAATTTCAAGCACCTTCATTTAACATGGATGAGGTTTCAGATGATAACAATTTAGAAACGCACTTTATCAACTCTTCTGGTCTGTTATCGTATGACTTTTTTAAAGAAGAGAGTGATTACTCGTTTGTAGACTGGAATCATGATTCCAGTACACAAGATGAGTTTGCGTACCTTTGCCAGATCATTCATGAGAATGATTTTGACATCTATATAGCAGATTATGAACACCTGGGTGTATATGCGTGTAGAATTATTGTTCCTGGCATGTCGGATATTTACCCTGTAGCAGACTTGGTATGGAGTAATAATAATGAAGGTGCTTATTTTAGAGAAGCCATCTTAAACCTTAAGAACTTAGATAAAGAAGAATTTTTACAGATTGCAAACGAGTTAGAAGAGGGTGCTTTTAATGACTTGCAAAATGTAGCTGAGTTCATTGGTATTGTTCCTGATGCAGATACCCACTGGGCTAAACTTCAAATTGGAGAGCTCAAAGCGATGTTGTATTTAGCGCTTGGTGATCATGAAGGAGCACAGGAATGGAATAATTGGTCTTTGCATCTATCTGTCTTAGATGAAGAACGAACCCGACATCATAGATGTCTAGCTGCCCTGCTTGATATTGCTTTAGATGATTTAAGAGATTATGAAGAGTATGCGCCTAGTTTAGAGCTTATGTATGGACAAGAGACATTAAGAAGGTGTAGAGACATTATGAATCAAAAAGAAATTTTTGACTCTTTACATAGTCCAGGTCTCAATCTAGAAGGATTTGAAACACATCAGAAACTTTTACACGGCTATGAAAAACTGCATCAGGCGAAGGCTAAAAAAGCTGAGTTTTAATATTGGTTAAGTAAGATCTCTAAGAAGAAACAAGCACCATTCTCAGTGTTTGAAACGGAAAGGGTTCCATTGAGTTTTTGAGCGATTTGTGTACTCATGTATAAGCCTATTCCTGTGCCTTGACCTACTTCTTTTGTTGTTATCTCAGGCTTGAAGATATCATGTATTACATCTTCAGGTATA
>JBFFDB010000081.1:0-4908 GCA_041559595.1 Sulfurimonadaceae bacterium | reverse complement strand
TATCAAAAGAAATAATCAAAGGTTAATTTTACTGTTTTGAAGTCATCTTCATACTTTTGAACATAATCATATGCAAAAGAAAGTGAAATGTTTTGCGAAGACCGGTAATGCTGTGAAAATGAAAACAACAACTGATCTTCTCCTGTATCGTAGACTCTTTGCGTCACTTCTATATTTGTTTTAAATGCTTTACCTTCATACAATACAGCTCCTGCGACACCACCAATACCTGCTGTCAAGTCTTTATCCGTATAAAAAAGAGCATCTATTAGCCCGTACACATATCCCATCTCATTTCCCAAGCTTAAACCACCTGAAGCATTTGACGTAAACTTTGTGCTCTTACTTAGATAGTTTCTATCCCATCCTGTATTTAAACGCCATGATATAGGTTTAAAGAACTTTGTTCTTGGTGCTAAAGAGACAATATTAATAAGTGTCGCTTTTTCAATATTAAATTCATCTTCTCTAAGTGAAACCAACAGATTAAAAAACTCTATCTGTGTTCCTGATAAAAATCCGACATCACTGTCTGTTATATCATGATTGGCAGGACGAATCCCTAAAAAACCGATTGCCTTATCATTTCGAACACCTGCCTCAGCTCTAAGACGCAAAGCACGATGTCCTTCCATCGGGTCAACGGGGGTAGGGATTTCAATACGTTCACCTTTTCCTAGGCCTGAACGTGCAGTTAAGATATCATGAAGACGTGTTCTATATACACTTGCATTGATATCTCCTGCCAAAAAATCATATTCAATAAACTCAGAAGAGGCTTCCAAAACATAACGTTTTGTCTGTATCTGTACATCTTTATCATTTATAAATTCGGCTGTACTTTTTTTAGCACGGGCCAGTAAAAAGACTTCATCGACTTCTTTATCTTCTAAGTAGTTTTCATATGCTAACAATTTTGATCTGCGTGCAGGTCTATAATGCCGCTTTTTAACAACACCTTCACTTACGCTCACGTGAATTGTTTCAGGTGGAAGGACTTGATAATTAAAATATTTTCGTAAATTTACACTTGGTTTGGCAACTTCTATCAGCCAAAGCATATTATAAGAGCAGTTTTCGGTAAAAAAGTAATAATAAGAGTAGGTATTATGAATTTCCCAAATATGACGCAACATCTGTTGCATCTCTTCTTCATTCAAGTCAAGGTCATACTCCCACATATCCCTCTCTTCTGAATCTCTATACTCTTTAATCTTTTCATAATAAGGCAATAAAGAGTAGTTTCCATAATAGCCTCCAACCAATCCTTTTATGGCAAAGACCATTCCGTTTTCAGTAGAAGAGTCTGCATTTGCAGCATAATTAATGGCATAAGAGAGCATCTTTGATTTGTAAGATGAGTCAATACGAATAAAGGTATGTCCAAACATGGATGCAGGTGAATTAATATAGGCAGATGGAAAGACAAGGCTAGCCGAACGAGGATCAACTTTTTTCATTAATACATCAAACTCTTTACACTCTACTTCTGGAAGATTTGTTAGATTCAGTTCTTGAACCAGCCACCATTTTCGTGCAGGAAATTTACATGCTGTTGCATTATCATCTAATGCACTCTCATTAAATAAGGCTGTAATCGTTGCTTCTAGTTCTGCTTGAGCATCTGTATTACCCTTAGGTGAAAGAAAAAAAGCTTTATCATCAATCTCGCTCTCATTTTCTGGCATGTGTAACAATATATGCCAATATGAAGATTGTGAAAGTTTTTTTTCTTTTGCCTCGTGCAGATAATCATTAACATTTGCAAAACTAAGACTAATGAATAGACTCATGAAAAGAAGAATGCGTAAAATGGAAGAACCTTAGGTAATGAAGTTATAACGAAGGACTAAACGGAGACATTCCGTTTAGTGTAAAGCATTTAGATTGTAGCAATCTTGTCTAAAACATCTGCCATTTCAACATTGCCAGATGTGTAGATACTCTTATAGTTAGACTGAAGTGCTGAAGCAAAAGCTTCTTTGTCATCTACTGAAAGTAGTTCAGCAAGTGTATCAACAGACTCACCCTGACCCATTGCGATTTCTTTAGCTAATTGGTCCATGTTTGAAGCAACAAATTCTGCTGCGCGTTCATTCATAACAAACTTAGTCTTCTTACATCCAGATGTACCTGAAGTAATACCAAATGTTTGGTTACCTGATGTACCATTAGTTGTTGCTTGAAGAGCAAGCATAATTGCACTGCTGTCATCTTTAATGATCATAGAACCAAGACCACAACCTGTTTGGCTATTAACACCTGCAAACGCTACTGAACTTAATGCTGCAACTGCAGCTACACTTACAATAAACTTTTTCATTGAACTCTCCGTAAATTTAAGATGAAGTCAGTTTAAAGTGTTTTTACTTAAAGAAAGCTAATAATATATAATATTATTTAATCCCAAATACTTTATTTATCATTTTTCTAAAACAACTCAAGTATTTAGAGTTGAAAAGAAAAATCTTCTTTATATGCATCTTCATTTAAAATCTTCATAAACTCTACACGAGATATTTCTCTTGCACCTAGGCTTTTTAAATGTTGCGACGGAATTTGGCAATCTATCATTCTAAACCCTTGGTCTTTCAGCCTCTGTATCAAATTAGCAAAGGCAACTTTAGATGCATCATTTACCTTAGCAAACATAGACTCTCCAAAAAATACTTTTCCAATAACAACACCATATAAGCCACCCACCAGCTTACCATCTTGCCATGCTTCAACGCTGTGGGCGTACCCCATATCATGTAAGGCACTATAGCCTTCTATAACAGCGGGGATAATCCATGAACCATGTTGCCCCTCTCGTGTAATTGTCCCACACTCTTTCATCACTTCACTAAAGGCTGTGTTGTATCTGATTTCAAAATGTTTGATTCGTTTTTTTAAGGATTTACGTAAGATAAAGTCATCTATAAAAAGGACTAAACGGGGATTAGGAGCCCACCATAAAATGGGATCATCTATATTGTACCAAGGAAAGATACCACTTCTATATGCAAGAAGAAGACGCTCAGGACTCAAGTCTCCTCCGTAGGCGAGTAAGCCTTCAGGAGTTGCTGTTTCTACATCTGGAAAGAATAGCTCATATCGAATATAAGGTATTTGGATCAAGCCGTTATCATCTCATTTAAAACAATTTCGTCTTCTACGACATCTACCTCAATCTCACCACTTAATTCCTCAAACAAAAGTTTGTCTGTTAATGGATTTTTCAGTCTATCTTGGATCAATCTATTAAGAGGACGTGCACCCATCTCTTTGTCATATCCTTGTTCAGCGAAGTAACGTTTAGCCTTTGGTGTTAATACCACTGAGACTTTCTTAGACTTGAGTTGAGCATTAAGCTCAGCCACAAACTTGTCTACAATACCCTCTACCACTTCTAGACTCAGTGGTGAAAACTCTACCACCGCATCAAGGCGGTTTCTAAACTCAGGTGTAAAGAAGTCTTTGAGTGCTTCATTACGCGAAAGGTCATCATCAGAATTAAAGCCCATAACTGAGCGAGAGGTTGCGCCTACATTTGAGGTCATAATGACAACGACATTTTTAAAACCAGCCTTATAACCATTATTATCAGTTAATACGCCATGATCCATTACCTGAAGTAAGATATTAATAAGATCCGGATGTGCTTTTTCAATCTCATCAAGCAGTAAGATCATATAAGGATGCTTGCGAGCGGCCTCAGTTAAAAGTCCACCTTGTTCATACCCTACATATCCTGGAGGTGCACCAACTAAACGACTAAGTGCATGTTTCTCCATGTACTCACTCATATCAAAACGTTCAAAATGTACACCCAGCGTCTCAGCTAAACTTTTTGCAAGTTCTGTCTTACCAACACCTGTTGGGCCAGAGAACAGAAATGAAGCGATAGGACGATCAGGTGGATTAAGTCCAGCACGAGAACGTTTAATAGCTTGAGAGACTAACTCAACCGCTCTGTCTTGACCGATAACCATTGCTTTTATATCTGCTTCAAGAGTCTTTAGTTTAGCCGTATCATCTTCACTAATACGTGAGCTTGGTACACCTGTCATCTTAGAGATGATCTTTTCTATATCATGTGGTGTCACGGTTGAACGTTTTTTCTTTTGCAGATGAAACGATGCACCTGCTTCATCCATCAAATCAATAGCGACATCAGGTAAAAATCTATCCGTAATAAACTTCTTAGAAAGCTCAACTGCAGAGCGCAATGACTTATCCGTAAACTTGACCTTATGATGTTCTTCATACTTAGGTCTAATACCTTTTAAGATTAAAAACGAGTCATCAAAGGAAGGTTCGTCTATATCTATCTTAGCAAATCGGCGAGACAATGCTCTATCTTTTTCAAATATATTTCTGTATTCAGCATAAGTTGTTGCACCCATACATTTCATAGCACCCGAAGCAAGAGCTGGTTTAAGTTGATTAGACGCATCCATACTTCCACCATTTACTGCACCTGCTCCAATGAGTGTGTGTATCTCATCGATAAAAAGAATGGCATTGGGTTTAAGCTTTATCTCATCCATTACGCCTTTTAGACGTTTTTCAAAATCACCTCTATACTTTGTACCCGCAAGCATAGCACCTAAATCAAGTGCAAAGAGTGAAGAGTTCTGAATGATCTCAGGTACATCATTATCAACTATACGAAGCGCTAAGCCTTCTGCTATTGCCGTTTTACCCACACCTGGTTCACCGACAAAAAGAGGATTGTTTTTCTTGCGTCGA
The DNA here is from genome assembly GCA_041559595.1 of Sulfurimonadaceae bacterium. GTDB lineage: Bacteria > Campylobacterota > Campylobacteria > Campylobacterales > Sulfurimonadaceae. The sequence continues at coordinate 174 of JBFFDB010000081.1, read as the reverse complement.
CACAAAGTCTGTACAACACGTTCAATCTCAGTAGCACGTCCGATAACTGGGTCTATTTTCCCTAGCCTTGCTTGAGAGACAAGGTCCACTGTGTATTTGGACAAGAAACTCTCATCACCAGACGATGCGACTTGGGCATCATCATCTTGATGCGAAATTATCTCTAAGATGTCC
>JBFFDB010000080.1:0-4922 GCA_041559595.1 Sulfurimonadaceae bacterium | reverse complement strand
TTGCGTCACTGCATCTAGGGCTTGCAAAAAGTTACACGATCGTAGACTCTCACCCATCGCAAAGTTAAAGTTACATTTCTCATCAAAGCGCTTTAGATGCTCAGCAAAGTTCTCATTAGGAAGAACCACCACTATCTTTTCAGGTTCTATTCCCTTATCAATAAACTCTTGCACTTTCTGCTTGATAAAAGAGGCTTGCAACAGTCGTTGAGAAAAACTCTCACAAGAGATAAGCGCATTTGAACGAACAGGACCGCTGCCTTCTATAGTTTTTGTACTTAGATTGATGATCTGATTCTTATCAGCAAGAACCTCTATACCAAGTAATTTTAGCTTTTCTTGCATCTTGGTATTAAAGACATTGGCATAAAAACGTAACTTTAGTGGCACTATCTGTGCACACTCTTGTAAAACCTGTAATTCAAAGTTAGTCAAATACCCTTCAACCACAAGCATAATCTCTTCTTGTGATTGTATATAAGCATGGTTAAGTGTATAGTTCTCGGGCAAAAATATAGGTTCAAGGATTTTTTTCTGCTGACATAAGTCCTTATATCGAAAAAAAAGCTCTTTCAATATCTCAATGTGTTCTTCATAATCCCCATAGGTATCAGCAAAAGAGAGTTCATTGATATCGACTAACTCACCGCTTAACTCTTCAAAAAAACGAAAAATATAGGATGAGTTTTGTGTAAAGGTAAAAAAGTTTCGCTCAATATTGAGTGTTGAAAAGGCTTTAAAGTCTGAGGCTTCTAAAAGTAGAAGTGTACGCGTATCATCATCAACACGTGCAAACCCTTCAACAACCAAGGCACGCTGCAAGAAGTCTGACATAGTGATATAGCTAGGAAGAAAGCTGTTGTTTTCTTTCTCTTTCAAGATAGCAGCACGTATAGCACGTGAACTTGGAAGTATGGTCATATATCACCCTGTCATTCATAATAAGGGAAATTATACACTAGAAAAAGAGAGATAGTTGAGTTAATGGCAAGTTTATTTGCCATTATAAAAAGAGTGTTTACTAAGTGTCTAAAGACTGAGAGTTCGTCCGCCATTTGCACCTGAATTACGCATCGGCTTATCTATCCCATACTCAAAAACATTTTTTTGCAGGGTATCTGATTTTAAGTTCATATGTCGGAAATCATTTCCTACACTCACCTTGGCTAAGATATTCCACCGACCTTTTTGTGCGACTTGAACATTATCAAAAATATAGTTTCCATTTTCAATACGTGGATTTTCTAATACCACTTGATTGTCGCTTGTAATAGGACGAGAAATAATAACTTTGATCACCGCATCATTGATAGGATTGTTATTTGCATCTTCTACTTTATAAGAGAGTGTTGAGCCCTCGGTAGAAACGCCCTCTCCTGTATACGTCAACTTATATTTTTGATTAAACACAAGCGCTGCAACAATTAGTTTGTTTGCATTTTGATCCACACCGTGATAATCAAGCATCATATCTCTGTCTTCTTGAACAGGTTGCAAAAGAGCCACATAAATAGTAAAACCACAGGCGATAACAATAAATATAATCGAAGCTATAATACCTATTGGCCACTGTTTACCATCAGACATTCTCTCTCCTTCTTTTATACCAGTCATACCCAAGTTTCATCACCGTAAAAAATGAAATTAAAAACAAGGCAGTAATAATGACCTTGTAGATATTTTTATTTGTGTCTTCTACTGCAGTTTCTAAAACAACATTCTTACTTTCTGCTATCTGTGCAGATATCTCAGCATAGCCATTAAACATTGCGACCGCATATTTTTCATTTTCAGGAACACCCTTAGGTGCTCTTGCTCCTATAATAGGAATCACACGTCCGTTAAAAAATGGCCATATCGCTAAAGGGTCCATGATCTGTTTTCTATCAAAGAGTGCATAGAGTGATTTATCTTCAGCATAAATCTGCACCTGTTTGGAATTTTCAACAAATGAAAAAAGAACGGCTGGCGCTTTTAAGGTCTTGATTAATTCACGTTGATAATCAATAATACTTGCATTGTTTTCTAAGTCTTTAACAAGACTCATATATACATTAACTCCTGTTTTTTCAGCGAGTTCAGTACCCATTGTTTCCACTTGCTCATTGAAACCATCTATTTTAACAACTTCATCAATAACAATAAAATCAGCCACGAGTGCATTAGTAAAAAAGAGGATTGCAATGAGGGCTAATAGCCCTCTATTTGTTTTCAAAAGATTAGCCTACAAAAAGGTGATCTGCAATAACTACAGCATATAAAGTATACACTGCCATTGCAACAAGGCCAAGGCCAATAACTACATCTAATTTCATTATTTGTCCTTCAATAACTTAACATGAGCTGCATTTTCTGCACTTTGCATCTTCACATTTTTTACATCATCAATATAATAATAATCTTGTGCAACATCTTGTTGAACACCAACAGCTAAGAACACAAGTGTTCCTTCAACTGCTAGCAATAATACTGTTGCTACTAGTAAGCCTGCTATCCCGTGTAGTGCAAAAATACTTCTATTTTCCATATCTTTCCCCCTACTCTTCAATTTCTTTGTCTGTACCATGTGCTACGAAAGCAGATACAGCTTCAATCTGAGACGGTGTTAACATCTCACCAAAGGCTGGCATAAGACCAATCTCGCCTTTTTTACTACCCTTACCTAGAAGGTTGCTAACTAGACATGAATTATATGCCTTAAGACTTGGAGCGACACCTGAAGCACCACTACCCATACAGTCTTCACCCTTACAAGGGTTAGAATAACCTTCAACACCAGTAGGGTCAGCAATCACACCGTTGTCATCTTCTGATACTTCTGGATTACCCCAGCTCTTGTATCCGTTAATACCTTCAGCAAGTGCAGCACCGTGACATGAAGCACACGCACCAGCAAATACATCTTTACCAGCAGTTGAGCCCTCAGCATCTTTAAAGCCTTTAGCAATATATTCAGAAACAACATCGATCTCTGCATCCGAGATAATATCACCACTGTTCGCATTGAAAAGACCATAACGGTTTGGCATACCACCATCATAACCAAGTTGAGTAGAACCTTCATTGATCACTTTGCTTACGTATGTTTTACTTAAATGACGTGCAGTTAAGTCTTCAGCTGTAAGTACACCTGTAGAGTAGTTCTCTTGACCATTTCCCTGAGGACCATGACAAGGAGCACACTGAACAGAGAAGATACCCTCACCCATTTTAAGCTTTTGTACTGGAGTCATCTTATCAAAATGCTCTTTTAGCTTTTCATTGGCAATTTTTGAATCTTCATTATATTCACCGATTTGAGAATACTCATTCAGTGGATAACCTGACATCATATACCACATACCCCATATCATCAATAATATGATAGAAACTGACCAACCAATAGGTGCGTCGTTGTTGTACTCGCTAACGCCGTCCCAGTTATGCTCTACAAGGTCTCCCGATGCAGTGTTATCTTTCATCTGCTTGATATATGACATAATAACAACAACAGAAATAATAACAATTGCAGCTGCACCAACCATTGCTAGCATGTTTACAATATCATCACCCATCATCTCACCAACAACAGCGTAAGTACCTGCTATCAGAACAATAATTAGTACGATACCGAAAATCCATAAATTTTTCATTTATCTCTCCATATCTCGTTTAGAGTCCTCATCAATAGAGTCCTCTTCTTTTTTTTCAATCAACTCATCTGTGATTTCATCATCTAAAGCCATTTTTCCATACTTTTCGTAATCACGAGTCCCTTTTCTTTCTGCATTATAAAGGTGAAAGATATACCACCATAGCATTACAGACAAGAAAACGGTTAGCCCGAAATAACCATATGCCGAAAATTCACCTAGAGTCATACTACTTATCTTACTTCAGTGAATTCAGGTATGCAATTAGAGCAACAACCTCAGGAATTTTTCCTGCTGCAACCATCTCTTTTACATCTTGATTTTTCATCTCAGCTGCAATAATCTTCGCTTCTGCTAAAGCATCAGCACGACCACCTTCTACAGTAGCAGCAAGTTTTACCTGAGTTGTTTTACCATCTAAAGTCGGAATGTCTTTATTATATGGTGTGTTGAACACAACACGTACTGTTTCAGCTTCAGCCCAAGCAGTATCAACATCAGCAATATTGCTAAATAACCAAGGGTATCTTGGCATGATTGAGCCCGGAACAACCGCTTCAGGATCCATCATATGATTCTCGTGCCAGTCAGTTGTACGGTAGTTACCTACACGCATAAGATCTGGACCAGTACGCTTAGAACCCCAAAGAAATGGACGGTCATATGCATATTCACCACTTAATGAGTATGAACCATAACGGTCAGTCTCATGTTTGAATGGACGAACAAGCTGTGAATGACAAGCAACACAATCTTGTTTGATATATACTTGACGACCTGTTAATTCAAGTGTCGTATATGGTTTAGTCCCAATCAAAGGACGAGATTGTTGAACGAAATGTGGAATGATCATAACCAAACCAGCAAATGCGATTACTATAAATATACCTACGCCGAAAAAGAATGGGCGTTCTTCTAACCAATGAAACATATTATCTCCCTTTCCTTACGCTGCCATAGGCGTAGCATTTTGAAGCTCACGTTCCTCAACAGGACGAGCCGACATAGTCTTAAGAATGTTATAAATAAAGATCACGAAACCAACTAGGTATAACACACCACCTACAGCACGGATAATATAATAAACATGTAATGCGTCAACAGAATCGATAAATGAGTAAGCAAGGTTACCAAACTCATCCACAGCTCTCCACATCATACCTTGAGTAATACCTGCAATCCACATAGATGTGAAGTATAAGATAACACCTAGAGTCTGTAACCAGAACTGAGTATTCATCAATGCTTTAGAATAGATCTCACGCTTGAAGATACGTGGAGCCATGTGGT
>JBFFDB010000079.1:0-4941 GCA_041559595.1 Sulfurimonadaceae bacterium | reverse complement strand
CGGCAAGTGTTTCACCTGTTACCGTTAAGACGTCCGTTTTAAATACAGATGAGCTTCTTTTTGAAACCTCTTTCATAACGGCATTAACACCACCGGCGCGGTTAACGTCTTCCATGTGGACAGTAGAAAGTGAAGGTGAGATCTTTGCGATATGAGAAACTTCTTTACCAATTCTGTTGATATCTGTAATGTCAAATTCTACTTCTGCTTCTTTAGCAATGGCAAGAAGGTGAAGTACCGTGTTTGACGAACCACCCATAGCCATATCAATTACAAAGGCATTATTGATAGCATCTTTGTTTAAGATATTACGCATCTTCCATTTAGGGTCTTCAGACTTTGCCATTTCAACGATACGCTTAGCAGCAGTCTTTACCATTTCGATACGCTCAGGAGTCATAGCAAGCACGGTTCCGTTACCAGGAAGTGCAACACCCATTGCTTCACATAGTGTGTTCATAGAGTTAGCTGTAAACATACCTGAACATGAACCACCTGATGGACACGCTTCACATTCGATCTCGTAAAGTTCTTCGTCTGTCATCTTACCTTCAGAATGTTGACCAACCGCTTCAAAAGCAGTAGCAAGATCAATAGGTGTACCATCAGCCTTTGCTCCAGCTTTCATTGGACCACCTGAGATAAAGATTGTAGGTACGTTAACTCTCAGTGCACCCATTAACATACCTGGAACGATCTTATCACAGTTAGGGATACAGATCATTGCATCAAGTTGGTGTGCTTGCATTACTGTTTCAATCGAATCGGCAATAAGTTCACGTGAAGGAAGTGAATATAACATTCCTTCATGACCCATTGCAATACCATCATCAACCCCAATAGTATTGAATTCAAATGGCACACCGCCAGCTTCACGGATAGCTTCTTTTACAATACGACCGTATTCTTGAAGAAAAAAGTGTCCTGGAATAATATCAATATGACTGTTTGCCACACCAATAAATGGTTTATCAAAGTCTTCGTCTTTTAATCCCGTTGCTCTAAGAAGAGAACGGTGAGGAGTTTTGTCAAATCCGCGTTTAATTGTATCACTACGCATGAAAATCCTTATTATTTTTATTATATATTTAATCGTGATTATAGCGAATTATCAGCTTTAGGGGTCGAAGTAAAGCCTATAACTAAGAATAAAGTTAGATAGAACAGATGAATTTACACAAATTTTTATATATTTTACTAAATTTACTTTACAATTAAGAATTGTTTTGCTAAAATTCCCGTCCAAACAAAGAGTGCGGGAATAGCTCAGCGGTAGAGCACGACCTTGCCAAGGTCGGGGTCGCGAGTTCGAACCTCGTTTCCCGCTCCACTTATTTGTAATATTGAAGATTATTTTTAATCTTGACTATTGTTAACAAATGCCCAGGTGGCGAAATCGGTAGACGCAGGGGACTTAAAATCCCCCGGTAGCAATACTGTGCCGGTTCAAGTCCGGCCCTGGGCACCATGTAAATATTGATTTACTGAGTGGATGGCGCCATCGCCAAGTGGTAAGGCCGGAGCCTGCAAAGCTTCTATCCCCAGTTCAAATCTGGGTGGCGCCTCCAAGTAACAATAGTACGACCTTTTTAATATGGAGAATTGGCAGAGTTGGTCGAATGCACCGGATTTGAAATCCGGCGAAGGGTCAAACCTTCCCAGGGTTCGAATCCCTGGTTCTCCACCACTATAAATTAATCCCCCAGCTACTAACAAAACAATCACACAGACAAAACTAATTAAAGTATATTCACTCTATAATCACCATTGATTTCTATATGAATTATGAAGCCTTATAAGGCCTATTGATAAAATAAACGGCAATCAAAGAGATAAACCCACCAATAAGTATATGTGTTTGTATTATTTCATCTAAGACAAGATAACTTACCAGAAGTGCAAACAGTGGCACCAAAAACATAAAAGAACTTGCCTTACTCGAACCCAGTTTTACTGATGCGATAAAGAAGATAGTCGTTGCAATGGTTTGTCCGAAAACACCAAGATAAATGAGTGCTATCCAAAAACGACTGTTTTGTTCAAACACAATACCTATATCATAGGGAAGTGTGAGAAAAAACAAGATAATCATTGCGAACGCAGAGATAAAAAAGCTGTAATGGATAGAGTTGATATGTACATGAGACTTTTGAGAGTTTAAGGTAACAAGTGCCCATATAATGGCTGATATAACAAAATAAGGTTCGCCTGAGTGTAATAGAGTATTCCACTGCATCCCTTGAATATCTAACATGATAAACCCACCAATAAGACCAATGAAGAGTCCCATGTATTGAATTTTTGTATGGAGATGTCTAAAGATTATCCATGAAAGTAAAAAGGTAAACAAAGGACTTAATATGGTGATAATTACACCACCACTTCCCGCGGTAGAAAACTTTACACCAAGATAAGCAAAAAACATAAAGAGGATATTCAAAACGGAGCTGATTAAAATATATTTTAGACTTTTTTTAGGAAGCTTTATGGGCTCTTTAAAAAAGAGTAGAATAGGGATAAAGCCAAAAAACATAATGACAAAACGCCAAAAAGTAAGGACTTCTACACTTACACTGGCCGTTAAAATTTTTAAGGCAGTCCAACCCCCACCCCAGAGTAACATAGCAAAGATCATAAGAAGGGAAAATTTAATGGAGTTGTCTTTCATAATTTACTTACTGGATTTTAGAACTAGATAGAAGTAGACAGATGAGAGTAAAGGCAACACTAATAAGAAACAGTTCTTTGAGACTAAAAGCTGAAAGCGCCCAAAAATAAAGTTTTTAATCATGTCTCATCTTCTGTCTTTTTAGCACAATCGATAGCTTAAGAGCACTAAAGAGTATCCAAAAAATCAAGACCGGGTAACTGTAAACGTTCCATTGTCGCAGATCAATATCCCAATTAAAAAGTGAAAGAACCAAGTGCATAAGAAGAAGTTCTAAAAAGAAATAAATAATGGGAATAGATAATGAAGGCCGTTTTCTTCTTTTTTCTGTAAAGTTTCGTAGCATATACCTAGGCCCTTTTTATATAGTTTAGAATGCATAAAGATATCATTTTAGCATCCTTAGGTGGATTTGAACTTAAATGATTCTCTTAAGACTCTTTGTTTTGTTCATCACATGGAAACCATTGGGCTACTTGAGTATCCCAAGGTCTACCTTGTAAGACATGATAAGGTTTATAGCGGCTTTTATATTCAAGGCTCTGACATCCTTCAACGTAATATCCCATGTATATCCATTTTAGTTCAGCTTCTTGTGCCATTCGAATTTGCTGAAGCATAGAGAAGGTGCCCAGAGAACGATTAGAAAAATCAGGGTCATAATAGAAATATATAGAAGAGATGCCCTCATCAAAAACATCAATCAGATCAACTGCAATAAGAGTATTTTCATGATAATAAAGTACTTCATACCCAAATGAGCCATGGCCGTTGACGAAAGAGCTATAGTAATGTCGAGGAGTGACCTTATGATGTGTCCAGTCACGTTTGTCTTTCATGTGAAGGTGATATTTTTCAAAAAGTTCTAAGTGTGTTGAGGTGACCTGAGGGCGCTGTATAACCATTTTCAGGTCTTCATTCTTACGTATTATTCGGCGCTCAGATTTTGAAAATTGATAATTAGGCACATCGATCTTAAAGCTTTCACAGGCGTGACAATCTGCACATATTGGACGAAAGAACATACCTCCAAAACGTCTCCACCCTTTCTCTATAAGAGTGGCACAATAGTCGCTAGAACAGTCATTTATAATTTTATACTGGGTTGTTTGCATAGTGTTATCAAGGTAAGAACAATTTTCTTCAGTAGTACATTCGTGCAGTATATTCATAAAACGAATTTTATCCTAAAAAGTTCAAATCTAGGTAGAGAGGCTTAGTGAGGTGATAGGAGGTTCTATTTCATGCAAGGTCTGTATGTCGATATTCTCACATAACTTAGGCAGGGTTTTCTCAAAAAGAGTAAGATGAAATTGTAACAATAGATGTAGATCTAAAGACATTTTTGTCTTCCACGCTCCCTTGACAAAAATGAGCTTGCCTTCATTAAATAGTTTATACTCTAAGCACCCTTCTTCTTTATGCGTTGGTGAAATAGTATCGTATAAGAGGGAAAGAACTTTATCTTGATGCTCTTGTTTGGCTTCTATACGAATAAACAAATGATATGAATCTTGGGCCTGTTTTATCTGTGCTGTCATTGTCTCACCTTATCAAGAGGGTATTCTAAGCTAAATACAGTAAAAGAATGTTAAACTATATTTATATTATATAAGGTTATGGCGTGAAAATAGCAATTGTAGACGATTCTTCATCAGTTCGGCTGATGATAAATATGTGCCTAGATGAGATTGGCATTAATGAAGATGAGATTTCAGAATTTGAATCTGCTGTAGACGCCATTGAAGACTTCAAAAACACATATTATGATTTAATATTTTGTGACTTGATCATGCCGGAAATGAGTGGGTATGAACTCATAAAAGCTATAGCTGAGACACTTCCTGAGTTTGATTCTTCTCGTATTATTATGGTTTCGGGGGAAGAAGACCCGAGCTATAAAAGAGCCTTTAAAGAGTTTGGTGTTCACCAATTTATCAAAAAGCCTATTCAACCTGCTTCATTTTTACATCATATTAAACCGCTTATCGTAAAAGCTCAAAGAGAGTCTTAAAAATGAATCTTGAGTGGGTGAAAAAAAATAAAAAACTTTCTTCTAAGATACTAGGGGTAAACTTTTTACTTATGGCCTTAGTACTTTTGTTTTGGTCTCAACCCAAAGAGGCGATGAGTGAAAATGAAAAAGCGATGGCTAATATCGCACGGATGGAAGCCCAAGCAAGCGGACGTTCTTCAAAGGCAAAAGAGTCTTCATCTAATAGTATTATGAAAGAGTATAAAGAGACTCAAAAAGCACAACTACGCGTCTTTCT
>JBFFDB010000078.1:0-4950 GCA_041559595.1 Sulfurimonadaceae bacterium | reverse complement strand
TGCCTTTTTTATACCAGACAAAAACACTACTTATACCCAGTAATATAACAGGTAAGACTATTCCTAATTCTCCTGAAATTGCCTGTGAATTTGACAACTGAATGAGTGTAATGAACATACCCCAAATCAGTAACGTTGCCAAAAGAGCACCAAAACTAAAGAGTGTCACATTTAAAAATCTTGGACTAATTGGCACAAAGAAGAAGATAATAATGACGACAAAAGGTACAAAAAATGGATAAACAATAGTCTTATACAAAACACTTCGAACTTTATCCGTATTGATATTTTGTTCATCCAATAGGTTCATCGCTTCAAAAGCATCCATAATGGTATAGGTAGAACTACCCTCATATACTTGGTCTAAGATATCGGGTCTAAAGTCTTTTAAAAGTCTGAGGTTTTCTTCATCAGTAACAACGACACCCTTACTTTTTAGTCCTACATTATGAGGTTTAACAATTTTTTGTGCCTTACCCAAAACCCAATAATCGCCAATATAGCGGGCTTCTTTAGAAAGAATCACTTCTCTCAAATCTTTGTTTTCAAGCTTAAACAAACGCACCTCTTTCGCTCTTTGCTGAAGAGGATGAAGCTCTTTAAAATAGACATAATAGTCTTCATAGGTAAAGAAAATATTTTGCGTTGGTGCACCATTAATCTTATTTGCATAAATATTATTTGAATATTCATGTCCCTTGGCAAAAGGGGCATACAAGTGTAAAAGAATAAAAATAATAATCAAGAGTGTTGCAATAAGAGAAAAGGGACGTAAAACATCTGCTTTGGAATAGCCTAAAGAGTAATACGCCACTAAGGCATTAGAGCGTATTAATGCGATCTTGGCAGCGATCATTGCAAAGATCAATGAAATTGGAAATAATATATCAAGTGCATAATACGATCGGTACAAGGCATACAATAGTTTTAAGTTAGCAGAGTCAGGAAGACCACTAAGGTTGTCCATTACATCGAAGCCAACAAAGAAAAGTACTAAAGCCAGTACTATAATAAGTACATATTTAAGATAGAGAAAAGAGATGTATTTAAATGCTAGCATCTAATTTTCCTTTGATGTATATGCTCTAAAAGAATGGACTGCTATTAAGCGCTAAACTTTTTTATAGAGTGAACAGAGGCCACTTTTTCCCAGTCCCCTTTACTTATCTCTTCAACCGCATCCGCAGCCTTAGATATCCATTCACTTAAATGAGACTCTTCTTTTTGTGAAAATGATGATAGCACAAAAGAAGACACTTCACCCTTATTCTGTGGCCGTCCAATTCCCATTCTTACGCGGATGTATTCTTTGGTAATAAGTGAATCTGTCGATTTGAGTCCATTATGACCGCCGTGACCTCCACCTAACTTGAAACGAAGGGTACCAAAAGGAAGATCTAAATCGTCATGAATAACGACAACCTTATTTATCTTGTAAAAATTCTTTACTTTTAAAATACTTTTACCAGATAAATTCATATAGGTCATGGGCTTTAAAAAAATATTATCTTTTGATTTATATGTGTCACCTAAAAATGAGTTTTTTGTAACATCTTGGTGTGCATGACGTCTAAGCAGTTCATCAATAACCATAAAGCCAATATTATGTCGGGTAGTACTATATTCAGAACCGGGATTTCCTAAACCAACTATAAGCATCATCAGGGAATTTTCCTTTGAATATAAAGAGGAGAAAAGGGTGTTAAAAACACCCTTGAGGTTTAAAGCGATGATTACTTCGCTTTAATGATACTTAGAACAGACACACGCTCTGAATCTAAGAATTTAACGTTAGCTGGAGCTTCTACGTCACGAATCAATACTGAATCGCCAAGATCAAGGTTTGCAACCTGAATATTAATGCTTGCTGGAAGATCTTCAACCTTAGCTTGTACAGCAAGACGAGGCTTAGCAACATATAATAGACCCTTGTTTTTAAGACCAATTGGGTCACCTTCAGTAGTTACAGGAACTGTATACTTAGTAACAACACCTGGTTGAGCAACCATAAGGTCTACGTGTAAAAGATCACCTGTTAATGGGTGAACTTGATATGCTTGAACTACAACGTTAAGCTCTTTACCATCTAACTTGATTGGAAAAGCTACTGTATCTTTCTTCTTAACAGTACGAATATACTCATTTGATTTAAATGCAGCGTCGATATTCTCTAAGCCTTTTCCGTAGATGTTAGCAACAAGATAACCATCTCGGCGAAGTGCTTTTGCGTTCTTCTTACCAATACTCTCTCTAATAATGCCTTCTAGCATGTTGTATCCTTTTAAAAAATGTTGCGAATTATAGTCTATATCTTTTTAAAATGAGATTAATTTATGCTAAAGACTTATGAAAAAAGTATCCTAATGTAAATAATCCACTTTTTTACTATTTATGTTTTGATTTCAAAGATTTCATCTTCAGAAAATACACGTTCTTCTTTTTCCACTTCTTCACCATCTTCAGGTGGTGCTTCTTTGGTCATCGTTGAAGCAAGACCTTCCATCTTAAGTTTCAAGTCACTTGCAGATGTAGCATTTGCAAAAGCTTCTTCTTTAGAAATCGTCTTCGCTAAGAATAAGTCCAAGATCCCCTGATCAAAACTTTGAGAACCATAGATCTCTTTACCCTCTTCAATCGCATCCTTGATCTCAACATCACGGCCTTCCATGATAAGTTGCTCAATACGAGGTGTTCTAACTAGAACCTCTACCGCTGCTGTACGTTTTCCATCAAGTGTAGGGATAAGACGTTGAGAGACAATACCTTGAATAACCGACGACATAGTCAGACGGACACGGTTTTGTTCTTCACCGGGGAACATAGAGATAATACGATTAATCGTCTCTTTTGCATCAAGTGTATGCAGAGTTGAGAAAACCAAGTGTCCCGTATCAGCTGCATGCAGTGCAATTTCAATAGTCTCTAAATCCCGCATTTCCCCAACAAGAATAATATCTGGATCTTGACGAAGTGCAGCACGTAAAGCAGAAGAGAAGTTATGCGTATCTTGACCAATACTACGCTGATTAACAATACACTTTCTATCCTTGTGTACGAATTCAATCGGATCTTCAATCGTCATGATGTGCTTACGTTTTTTCCAATTAATCTCATTAATTATCGCGGCCAGTGTTGTTGACTTACCTGAACCCGTAACACCTGTTACAAGAACAAGCCCACGTTCAACCTCAGTAAACTGTCTTACGATTGGTGGAAGCTGAAGATCATCAATAGAAAGAATCTTTACAGGAATCACACGAAATACTGCCGAAACACCATCCATTTGAAAGAAGATATTCACACGAAAACGAGTTTTATCATCATATGGATAAACAAGGTCTAGTTCTTTTTCTTTTACAAATTCGTTAAAACGTCCTCGTAATAACTCTTTTGCAAAGGTAAGTGCATCTTCTTTTGAAAGGATCTCTCCCGAAAGAGGAATGATATCCCCATTAATACGTGCACGTACAACAGCATTAGCCTTAATATGTAGATCCGATCCGCCTGCATCAATCATTCGTTGTAGATAAGCGCGTATCTTTTTCAGGGTTACAAATGTAAGTTGTTGAGCATTAACCCCAGCAGGGGTACCTCTTCTATCAGGAATTTGTTCAGACATATGATTACTCCAATTCTTTTAATATTTCAGCAAAAGCTTCTTTAAAGGCATTTAAACCATCCACTTTTAATTCGTTTAAAGCAGTTTCAAGATTAATACCTGCTTGTTTTGTATTATTTAAATGTACATTCACTTCTTCTTCACTAATTGGAAGTTTTTCACTTTTACTGCCATTAGCAACAAAGGCTTTGATTGTTTCAATTGGTGCGGTATTAATAGTAGATGTTCCAATGAGTTCATCTACATAATAGGAAGGAATATAATCATCTCCTTTAACGCCTGTACTTGCAAAAAGGACGCGACAACGAGGAACATCCATTGTAGATATGAGGTTATAAATCCGTGCCGCATTGTATATACCTAGTTTTCCAGGTGCTAAACCAGCATCTTTCATCTTCTCATCCAGAAGTCTGTCAATACGACTAACAAAAACAGAAATTACAGTATATGTTGCTGTCTTTGAACGTTCAGCTCCTTTTGCAAAAGCTCTGGCACATGACATGGCATCACTCAACGAAAAGATCAGCGTTGCGTTCACATGAATACCTTGCGCACTTAACTCTTCCATTGCCTCAAAACCAGCTGGCGTTGCTGGTACTTTGATCATAACGTTTTCTCTGTCTATAGTTGAGTATAAACGTTCGCCCTCAGCAATAGTAGCTTGCGCATCATCACAAAGGTTAGGATCCACTTCAATACTGACAAAACCATCATCGCCAACATCATACAATGGCTTTAAAATATCCGCTGCTCTTTGAATATCTGTTATAGCTAATGCTTCATATTTTTCTTTAGCTGAGCCTCTAAGAGTTTTTAACTGCTCTTTATACGCAGGTGAGGTTAAAATAGCACTTTTAAAAATAGCAGGGTTAGAAGTTGCTCCATTAATTATTTTATTATTAATGAGTTCTTGAAATTCACCCTCAAGATAGTCTCTTTCAATAAAGTCTGCCCAAAGAGAGAAATTTAGTGATTCTATATACATACACCTGCCTTAATGATAATTGCATTAATTATAACCCAATAAAAATTTATTTTATATCAAAAGAAATAATCAAAGGTTAATTTTACTGTTTTGAAGTCATCTTCATACTTTTGAACATAATCATATGCAAAAGAAAGTGAAATATTTTGCGAAGTCCGATAATGCTGTGAAAATGAAAACAACAACTGATCTTCTCCTGTATCGTAGACTCTTTGGGTCGCTTTTATATTTGTTTTAAATGCTTTACCTTCATACAATACAGCTCCTGCGACACCACCAATACCTGCTGTCAAGTCTTTATCGGTATAAAAAAGAGCATCTATTAGCCCGTACACATATCCCATCT
>JBFFDB010000077.1:0-4966 GCA_041559595.1 Sulfurimonadaceae bacterium | reverse complement strand
CTTCCGTTGATGGTATCTTAAAGATCTATTCTATTCCTTCGATGAAAGTCGTTAAAACAATAAAGTTTTCAGATAGCACGAGTCGCAGTGAAGACAGTAAGTTTTACGGGCATAACCATCAGCCACAAGATATGGCAGGCATGATCAATAAAGCAGGAAGGTATGCTATCCATTCTACTCGTAATGAGTTTAAAAACTTTCTTGCACCTAAGGGTTATGTCATGGAACAAAGAAACGATGGGGATGATATCATCGTTCAAGTTACCATTGGAAGTGCAGATGGCTTGGAAACAGGTGAGGATGTCACTTTATACAGTGTCAAAAGCACTATCAATCCTTTTACTGATGAAGAAGAGATACATGATGTCAAAATTGCAAGTGGGATAATCTCAGATAAGATAACTGCACATAGAGCATGGATAATTATCAAAGATAAAACGCAAGAGATTAAAATTGGAGATTATGTAAAAGCCTACTATTCAAATGGTTTTGGCGATTTTTTCAATAGCTTAATACGATACTAAAGTGGTAAAACCAATTTTATATTAAAAAAGTATTCGCTACAATCAATAAAATAAAATAAAATTAAATATCACTAAAGGATAATTTATGAAGAAGAACATTGGATCAATCATTGTTGCTACAGCATTAATGGCAAGTTTAACTGGATGTGGAGACAAAAAACCTACAGCAGCTGCTGAAGAAGCTGATTTTCGTTGTCGTATTGATGGACAACTTGCACCTGAATGGTCATGTGGAAATGCGGGACTTGATGGTACAGTTACCGCTGTCGGTTCAGCTCCATTAAGTAAACTTGGCCAAGGGTTCTCTCGCCGTGAAGCACTAGCGAATGGGCGTTCAAACCTGGCACAACAGATCCAAACAACAGTTAAAGACAAGGTAGAGTTATTTACACGTGCTACTGGTGTTGGTGGAGCTGAAGTTGCTGACAAAGTCTCAACTCAAGTTTCTAAACAAGTGGCTAAGGTAACACTAAATGGTTCTAAGCAGATGAAAATGTGGCAAAACCCAGCTAACAATTCACTTTATGTTCTTGTTGGTGTAAGTGAAGACGCGCTTAACCAAGAAGTAAAAAACCAGGTAAAATCGTCATATAAAAATGATAATGCACTGTGGCAACAATTTCAATCAAAAAATGCTTTAGAAGCACTTGATAAAGAATTTCCTACAGACTAGGCAACAGAGCGCTTCGCTCTGTTATCCTTCATAAGCAGTTAGGCTAACCATGCATAAACTATTACTTCTTTTCCTTTCCCTCACTTTATACTCGGATCAAAATTTTAATGACTTTAAACAACTTCAAGCTAAAGCTTTCAAGTCAGAAAAAACAAGCTTCATTGACTTCAAAAAGCAAGAAGATGAGGCCTTTACTTCCCATATAGCTAAAGAAAAAGAAACTATAACAGCCTATAAAAAAAAGGTAAAAGCCCTATGGCCTGAAGCTGATTTAGAAAATGCAAAAAAACATGTCTCTTACTCAAAAGACTTAAAAATACAAAATGTAATTGATTTTGAGCACAACACTATAGAGATCTCTTATCAAGGTACAGATAAAGAACTAGCTAAGAAGAAACTTTCAGCTGCATTAGTTCAAGCTTTGTCCATGGACTCAGCTCAGGCCTTTAATCAAAGTTCCCTCGAGCAAAACATACAAGAAATATCTAAAAGTTCAAAGTACATTCAAACTGCACAAATCAATGAGCAGAAACTTCTATCTAATCCTGTTCTAGACACACGTAAAATTAAACTCACTAAAGACAATAAACAGTATAAACTCACCTACTCTTTGCCTAACAACTCAACCTACAAACGTTCAGCTTCTTATCTTATCCATGCTAAGTCAAATGCTCAACGCTTCAAGCTAAAAGCACATTGGCTCTTGGCTATTATGCATACAGAAAGCAGTTTTAATCCTCTAGCTCGTTCATGGGTGCCAGCTTATGGGCTCATGCAGATCGTTCCTAAAACTGCAGGCATCGATTCTTACTATTTTTTATATAAAAAGCGCCGTCTCCTTTCTGCATCGTATCTGTACAACACCATCAATAATATTGAAACAGGCTCGGCTTACTTTCATATTTTGTTTTATAAGTACCTCTCTTCTATTAGTGATCCAAGGAGTCGTTTGTATTGTGCAATAGCTGGTTATAACACGGGAGCTGGAAATGTTGCGCGTGCTTTTGTGGGTACAAACAATGTTAAGAGTGCTTCTGTTTTCATCAATAAGATGGAACCAGAACGTGTTTATGCTTATCTTTTAGAACACCTCAGACATGACGAACCCAAAGAATATTTGAAACGTGTCCGAGAACGAAGTGAAAAATATAAAGAGTTTTATCATCTATAAGAATAAAGCGTATCTTGCCCTTTACTCTTAATAGCCTATCTCTTTGAACACTAAACTGCTATAATTACATTACCAAAACTACTACTAAGTATAATTATGAAAAAACTTGCCATTATCGGCCGTCCTAATGTTGGAAAATCTTCTCTATTTAACCGTCTTCTTAAAAAGCGTGATGCAATCACCTCAGATCAAGCAGGAACGACGCGTGACGTTAAAAAACGTATCGCTAAAATCCTTGATAAAGAAGTACAGGTTCTAGATACAGGTGGACTTGACAAGGGATGTGAACTCTTTGATAAGATCAAAGAAAAAGCTGTTAAAGCAGCGTATGAAGCAGACATTATTTTATATATGTCTGATGGAAAGACCATACCAAATGATGAAGATAAAAAATTCTTTTATGAACTTCAATCAATGGGCAAGGCTATCGCACTTGTTGTTAATAAGATTGATAATGACAAAATGAATGAGCGTCTTTGGGACTATTATGAGTTTGGAACGGATACTGTATTTGGTATCTCTGTTGCGCACAACCGTAATACGATCAAACTTATTGAATGGATACACGAACAACTTCCTACTGAAGAAGAAAAGGCTGAGGCACTTGAGGCTGAAAAAGCAGCTGCACTTGAGGCTGAAAAAGAGTCTTATGATTATAACCTCGAAGAGTATGATGAAAGTCTAGAAGAACCAGAAGAGAATGAAGAAGACAAACTGGTCTTTGAAGAAAATGATGAAACACGATTTTATGATCCAGAACGTCTTAACCAAGTCAAGGTTGCCATTATTGGTCGTGTAAATGTTGGAAAGTCTTCTTTACTTAATGCACTTGTAGGTGAAGATCGCTCTGTTGTAAGCAGTGTTGCGGGAACGACGATTGACCCTATTGATGAGATGTTAGAGGTTGGTGATAAACGTGTGACCTTTGTTGATACAGCAGGTCTTCGCCGTCGTGGAAAGATTGAAGGTATTGAGAAATATGCACTAAACCGTACAAAAGAGATGCTTATCGGAGCGGATATCGCTCTTCTTGTACTCGACGCTTCTGAGCCATTTAAAGACCTTGATGAAAAAATTGCAGGCTACATTGATGATAATCGCTTAGGCTGTATCATCGTGCTTAATAAATGGGATTTAACAGATAAAGACTATGACAAGTTTACTGAAAAAGTGCGTAGCCGTTTTAAGTTCTTGCATTATGCACCTATTATTACGATCTCAGCATTGACCAAACAACGCGTTAATAAGATAATGGACAAGATACTAGAGATCAATGAAAACTACTCTCAGCGTATCGGGACATCAAAACTTAAC
Source organism: Sulfurimonadaceae bacterium (assembly GCA_041559595.1). Classification (GTDB taxonomy): domain Bacteria; phylum Campylobacterota; class Campylobacteria; order Campylobacterales; family Sulfurimonadaceae. The sequence goes on along the minus strand of JBFFDB010000077.1, from coordinate 1,284 downwards.
CGCGTTATTGAGTTGGCTCAACGTCGGCATCACCTTCCATCAGTTAAGGGTAAGATCATCCGTCTGTATTATGTAACACAGTATGATATTCGTCCGCCACGTATTGCGCTCGTAATGAATAGACCAGAAGGTTTACACTTTACTTACAGACGTTACCTGACCAATAAACTGCGTGAAGCCTTTAACTTTGAAGGAACACCTGTACTTTTCCATGCACGTAGCAAAAAACAGCGTACGACTATTGAAGATGAACCAAACTTTGTTGAAGATATGTTTGGTGGTACAAGAGCCGTTACTGAGCAAGAAATGGAAGAGATGTATCAAGAATTTGAAGATGGTGAGGGCGAATCTGAATTTGAACATAATTTAGAAAAAGACTCTAAATCTAAGGGTGATATCGAAGAGGGGTTTGTCGATCTAGATTAGCAAGGCTAATCTAATCTCCTAAACTTTTCACTTCGTGAAATCGCTTTCGCTAGTTTTGTCTCTACCCCCTAAAATTTGCTACTCTTTTCAGTCCTACTAAAATACTTTCTCAAGAAAAAAATTTATTATATTTTGATATTATGCTTTCAATTAAACTCATTAAGGCTCAAAATGGCTGTTCGTATTACTGATCTATGTATTTCATGTGATGTGTGTTTAGGAGAATGTCCAACAAGTTCCATTGTCAATGCAAAGAACAATCCTACAGATAACAATTATTATTATGTTGACCCTGCAACCTGTTCAGAGTGTATAGGTGATGCTGCGTCGCCACTTTGTCAGGCGGCCTGTCCGATAAGCGACTGTATTGTTTGGGACTTAGCTTTTGACCAAGCTAATAAAGAACATTTTGAGGAAAATGAGTTATATGTTTTAGATGAGAGTGTAGAGTACAATCAACCCTCACATTCAGATATCTCTATCAATGACAGAAAATCTGGAAATGTTGAGTGTATCATCGCTTAGACTGCATTCATCTGTAATAGTTATAACAGATAAAACAGGTCAAAACTTTTGACATACAATAATTATCAGAGATAGCGGGCTAACTCTTTATAAATAGAATCTTCAAGGTTTGCAAGCTCTGCATTAAATTTTTTAATCTGGTGGCTCTTCTTCAATGATTGTTCAGATTTCTGTGATAAATTGATTGTAAAATATTTTTTATCTATATCAATATTAACATACACTTCATTCTTGACTTTATCTTTGTACCGACGCTTTATTCGAAGGGTTGAGATTGCCGGTTTTTTTGTAATATACGTCTTTTTTAAATTGATTGATTCAGATGTCGGGCTT
>JBFFDB010000076.1:0-4982 GCA_041559595.1 Sulfurimonadaceae bacterium | reverse complement strand
GTTTTTTCCATTTCTTCTGCAAACCCTGTAAATCGATATACAACACCTTCGGGTAAAAGTTCATCAATGCCATCTCTTGTATAATTAATCGACCCGCCTAAGTCCAGTCCAAAAAGATCTGCATAAATACTAACTTGTCTTTGTCTATCAAAATGGTATATTGATGCTAAAGACCTGTTATGAGAAAAGTTTACCAAGCCGTCAAGGTAGACCAAGTTTCCATTTTTTGTTCTAAGTTGAATTTTCTTTATATCTTCTATCTTGACTCTGTTTTCATCTTCAAATCTGAGTGAGATGTTGTACTGTTTTCCATCCTCTTCAAAATAAGAGACCTCCAAGTCACTTGAAAAAGCAGTGGCTATTGCCTGTGCTATATCTGATGCAGAGATGCCAAGCAGATTGGCACTTCCACGCATAATATTTAACTCTATTTGCGGTTTACCATCATCTAAATTGGTGTCAATATCAACAAATCCCTCTTTTTTTGCAAGGTATTGTGTTAAGTTTTTCGTCGCTGTCTTTAGATCATTAAATGAGTCAGATTTTAAAACAATTTGATATGGTACGGAGACACCAGCACCTTTGATCGCAGGAATGGCCGCAGCGGTTATAAAAAGGTCTTTACTGTAATCTTTGATACTGTTTCTAAAATTTTGAATTATTTCTTCTTGATTTAGTGTTCTATCATACTTTTCAACTAATTTAACATATATCAAGGACTTGTTCTTTTCTTGAACATTGTTATATCCGACACTTAAAGTTGTATAGAGCACATCTTTGTTCTCTCTAACAAGATTTTCCAATTCTTTGGATCGTCGTATCATCTCTTCAAGAGATATATCCGCTGGTGCCTTTACCTTGATCTCAAACTCTGCCATATCTTCTTTAGGAACAAAGTCCATTCCTATCTTTGGAAAAAGGCTTAAAGAGGCAAAAAACAGTATAAAGATAGATATAAGGGTAATGACTTTAAATCTTAGTACTGTTTTTAGGATCTTTTCATAGACTTGTTCCATTGCTATAAATATAGGCTCGGTTATATTATAAAACTTACTTTCATCCTTACTCAAGACTCTCGCACTCAGACTTGGAATAAAGCTTAGTGCGACGGTATAGGAGATGATAATAGCAAAGCCTACGGTCATTGCAAAAGACTCAAAGAACTTCCCTACAATTCCACTCATAAATGAAACAGGAATAAAGACGGCTAAAAGCATTGCGGAGATCGCTAAGATAGTAAAGGCCATCTCTTTTGTACCTTCATAAGCAGCCTGAAGTTTATTCATACCTAATTCCATCTTCTTGTAGATGTTTTCGATGACAACAATCGCATCATCAATAATAATACCAATGGCTAAGGTCAATCCTATCAGTGTCATTTTATTTAATTCAAAACTCATATAATCCATTAAGGCAAAGGTACCATAGATTGAGGCTGGAATCGATAAAGCAGAGACCAGAGTAATCGTTATATTTCTTAAAAACACAAAAACAATAATCACAGCAAGAAAAGCCCCATATATAAGATCGAACTGAACATGTTCAAGAGACGTGATAATAAACCCTGACGTGTCATTTAAGGTCTGTACATCAAATTCATCACCTGCCAATTTCTTTAAAGAAGGGACAACTGATTTGACTCTTTGGATAATATCGATGGTATTCGTTCCTGAAATCTTTTGTACCTCAAGCATCACACCTTCAACACCATTAAATGAAGCGTAACTTTTAGGGTCACTCAGAGCATCTTCTACCCGTGCGATATCTTGCAATTTGACATTATCTTTAATTTCCATATTTTTGAGTTCATTTACACTTAGCGCGTCAGCTTTCGTTTTAAGTATGTACTCTTTTGTTTTAGAGATTAGCTTCCCACCACCGATCTTTACATTTTCTCGGGCTACAATGTTATTAAGCTCAGTAACAGTAATGCCAAACTTATTTAGAAGTTTAGGATCGGGGTATATTTTTATCTCTCGATCTTTGTAACCGAGGATGTTTATGGCACCAACACCATTAAGCTTCTCAAGTTTGGGTTTTACTTTTTCATCCGCAAACAGCATAAGCTCTTTAATGTTATTGTGTTTACCCGTTAAAAAGATATTGATTACAGATGCACCACCAATGTCAAGTTTACTAACAAGGGGCATCTTGGCATCTTTTGGAAGGGTGACAGCAGACACTTTATCTCTGACATCATTGGTTGCCTCATTAATGTCTCTTTCCAAGAAGAACTTGACCATTACAACACTGACACCTTCACTGCTTGTTGAAGTAATAGAGTCTATACCGCCGATTCTTGAAACGGCTTCTTCTATTTTATCTGTCACTTGAGACTCTATCGTACTTGATTCAGCCCCTTGATATACGGTTTTAATTGTGACCATTGGAAAGTCGATATTGGGAAAGAGTGCTGAGGGCATTGCCTTAAAACTCATCAGTCCAAATATCACCAAGGTGATAACATACATAAGTGTTGTTATAGGTCTGTTTATTGCTAACTTATACATATAAGCCTACTTTTTATCAGGTACAAGAATATACCCTTCGCCAATAAGTCCAACTGTAAACTTTTCAGCTAAAACTTCTGCTTGTATTTTTCGATTACTTGTAGTTGCTGAAGGATATACTTTAGAGATTCTTCCTGTATATCTATCCTCATCACCGTCTACACCATACTTAAACTCTTGTCCTTTTTTTACACGCTTCCAATATTTCTGATCAAAAGACAAAACTAACTTACGTTGACTTAGACTCTGTATTTTAAACACGGTTCTAAGCATCATTCCACTTACAGTATCTCCAATTTCTATATTTTTCTCATAAATGATTCCATCAAAGGGTGCGCGAAGTTTAGTTTTGCTTAATAAGGTCTGTTTGTATGCAAGGTTTGCTTCTGCTTGTTGCACTGCTGCTTGTGCTGTTTCATATGCAAGGGCATAGGCATCAAACTTTGCTTCATCTATAAGATGCTTCACCTTCAATTGCCTTTCATAATCGCGCTTACTAAACTTCAATGTAACTTTCGCACTAATTAAAGAAGCCTTAGCTATGCGTAAAGAAGCCTTTAAATCATCATTTTTAAGTTCTGCTAAAACTGTCCCCTTTTTAACAACACTTGATATGTCTGTATGCACATTATGAACAATACCACTGGTGTCAAAAGCAAGATTTGCCTTTTGTGAAGCATTGACTACGATAGTTGCATAAACTTCTTCAGCATGTAAGCTCAAAAGTAGAGCCATAAGTCCTAATAATATTTTCATTGTAGTAATTCTCCTATTTCTTTTCCTGCGTAGTAGTAGTAAATCGCATAGGCGATTTCTAAGTCATTTAATGATGTTTGATAAAGCGCTTCAGCTTTTGTTTGAGTAGTTAAGGCATCAAGGTAAACTACATTATCAACAATACCTGCATTATATTTTTCTTCTATCGTTTTAAAAGCGCTTTCAGATGAGATCAGTGCACTTTTTGCACTTTTTATCTTACTCTCAGTGGTATTGATTCGTGATTTGGCCAAACTATATTGAATGTCTTGTTCATGTTTTTTGTAGGCTATCTCTTGCTGAAGGGATTGAGACTTTAATAAAACTGCTTGTTTTTGTTTCTGTATGCTTCCCATATCAAAAAGTCTCATATTAAATGTAAGTAAAATCTTATTTTGATTTTCTGCTCCTTCAGGATGAAGGGCATCTGTTCTGTCATATCCATAAAGACTATAAGTGTCTTCCACTCTCAGTTGTGGGTAATAAACACTATCAATTGACTCGGCACTGTTTACAATTGCATCGTCTTGTGCCATTAAAGACTTAATGCTATCTACGAGTTCATAATCATTTTGATGTAGTCGCTGGAACTTTGACTCATCTAAGCTCGTAACCTTTACACCAACCTTTAACTCTAAAGAGTGCATATGTGATAATATCTCAAACTTTATTGACTCGATCTCATAAACATTTGTATCATAAGCTGACTGCAACCTATCAACATCATCCGATGTAGCAAGTTTTGCTGAAAAAAATGCTTTCATTCGATTTAGTTGCGCTTGTAAAGCATCTTGTGCATTAATGCGAGAAGCAAGGGATGCTTCTAAACTTTTAATCGTAAAAAAGTCTTGAACGATCTGCAGGCTAATACTTGTTTTCATTGCTTCAGTATCAAAATTACTTGCCTTGAGTTCACTTTTTTTCTGGTTTAATAAAGAAGACCTTTTCCCTCCGTCATAAAGATCAAGACCTACTTTTGCATATCCACCATATACATCACCAGGCATAAAGGGAGACCTCTCGTTTAGGCTTTGATAACTTGCACCAATGTCGATGGTCGGGTAATAGTCACTTTTACGTGCTTGAACTTCTCTCTCTTTTGCTTCTTGGATTAGGCTTTTAGAAATAACCAGATCATTATTCTCTTTTGCATAATCTAACAGTGACTGAAGATCATCTGCATAGCTATAAAGAGAATAAATTAACAATAACAGTATTCTCATTTTTTCACCTCAATTAACTCAAAGATAGTATCAATATATTCGTCCATCTCTTGTTCTACATCATTTATCACTGTTGTAGATGCACTTGAAATAAATATTCCTTCACCCGATGCCATGAGCCCTTTGACAAGGCCTATAGATTGTGGAAGGATCTCTTCTTTATTAATACCTTCTTGAATTATTTCTTCAAACCACACTAAATAGTCTTGATAACATTGGCTTTGAAAGGCTATCATCTCTTGATTGGGCTGAGTAAGTGAGATGGAGATAAATTCTTTATATAGTTCACGTAATTCACGATCACTGTCATCATGAAAAATATTAAAAAATAGTTTTATTTTATCTTTTGTAGTTTCTATTAAAGCTAATTTTTCTTGTTTGATGGTGTTATGCTCTTGCATTAAAACATTGACAATTTCAAAAACAACATCTTCTTTATTCTTGAAATAGTCATATATAGAACCTTTGCTTACACCTGCTGTCTTCGCAATTT
>JBFFDB010000075.1:0-5035 GCA_041559595.1 Sulfurimonadaceae bacterium | reverse complement strand
TGTTGTTCCGGGTCGTATAACAAAACAGTGGTTTAACGCTGGTACAGTAGGTGAATATGAAGTTGAGTGTGCTGAGTACTGTGGTACGGATCACTCATATATGTACTCTAGAGTTGTTGTAATGCCAAAAGCTGAGTATGAAGCATGGTTCAATAGTAATGAAGATACACCAAAAGGTAACTATCTTAAATCAGGTGATGCAGCATTACAACTACACGGATGTAAAAGCTGTCATGCAATTGAAACAGATAAGGTACTTGTTGGACCAACTCTTAACACTAGAACATTGACTAAAGAGCAAGTATTAGACGTGATCAATAATGGTCAAAGCAAACTTGGTTATGCTATGGGTGCAATGCCAGCTGGTTTAGCTAGCGGTGCAGATGCTGAAGAGATTGCAGCGTATGTTGCTGGTGGTATGAAAGGTGATCAACCTGCTTCATTTGCAGCATGTAGTTCATGTCATGGTGAAGATGGTAAGGGTCAGTATGGTACGTCTCCAAGTCTTGTAAGTTACGATGTAGATCTTTTACGTAATGTATTGAAGAATGGTAAAGTAGGTATGATGGGTACTATGCCAGCATTCCCTTATGTATCAGAAGAAGAGATTTCAGCTATTGCAGAACATCTTCAAAACCAAAAGTAATTAAAAAATGATTAAGGACTTTATAGTTCTTACAAAATTTGTACTCTCTTTTGCAGTAAGTTTATCCGCACTCTTTGCCTATGTTATGGCAAAGGGTGAGTTTGGCATAGACATGTTTATTGCAACCTTCGCAGTGCTTCTTGTAGCCCTTGGTGTTTCAACAATAAATCAGGTTCAAGAGTACAAAGAAGATGCACAAATGGAACGTACTAAACATCGTCCTATTGCTTCAGGTAAATGGTCTCCGCGTACGGGGCTAGCTATTGCTGGAGTCTTGATTGTAAGTTCATTGATATTAATTTATAACCTTTTAGGTATTACAGGTTTAAACCTGTTTCTGTTCTCTTTTATTTGGTATAACGGTTTTTATACTCCTTTAAAGAAGAAGAGTGCCTTAGCAGTTGTTCCAGGTGCCTTACTTGGTGTTGTACCCCCAGCTATCGGGTGGCTAGCAGCAGGACATAGTCTAATGGAACATGAGTTTTATGCTTTGGGTCTGTTTTATTTTATATGGCAGATCCCACACTTTTGGCTTCTTGTGATGTTTCATCATGCCGAATACAAGGGTGCAGGCTATCCAACAGCATTACGTCTGTTTGGTAGAAACTCGTTACAACGTCTAACCTTTGTGTGGATGTTTTTTACAATTTTAGCGGGTGCCTATATGGCAGACGTTTTTGTTATCTCAAGTACAGTGATAACATACATTTTAGTTCTTTTGGCTATCTTGTGTTATATCAGTAGTTTTCAGCTTCTGATAAAGAACTTTGAACTTAAGCACGCACGAAAAGTGTTTTGGCAGTTCAATGTTCTTTTTTTATTAACAGTTATTCTTGTAGCTGTTGATGTGATGTTGGAACACTCTGCTATGTAGATCAAAGCTTCGGCTTTGATCTATGTTTAAAAGTTCTTTCTAAAAGCTTCTCTTTCTTATATTTTTGTTATAGTTTCGTACAAAATTACGGAGCATATATATATGACAAACTATTCTTTATCTTCAATTCTAAATGCACTTACCAAACATAAAAAAAGCGCTACACCATGTTTTATAAAACGTCTGATTTTTAATAAGGGCCCCATAGGTGGACTAAGTAGTACTCAGCTTATACTCTTTTTTATTACTTTGCCTTTCATCGAATATGCTGCTATCTTTAATCCTTATGTCTTTAATTACTTTGGCATTGCACAGAGTATTGTTGTTTTTATTGTTTTTCTTGTTTTTTTGATGCAAATGATATTCGTGATGATATGGAGAAACAATAAAAAAGTTTTATCTAAGGTCAACAGTTCATGGGAAAGCTATTTTCCCGGAGTCGATCTTAAACTTGTGCTCTCTTCTGGTGTTAGTCCTTATAATGACTTTTATAAGGCATATTGTGAAGCAGCGGCTACTTCGTCTAATGATGATGAGTTACATAAATCACTAAGTAATGCATTTAAGCTTATGCAAGAAGAGAACAAAGATCTTCTTGAGGCTATAGCAAAAGACAAAAACTCTTAAAAAATCATTTACTTTTTATAATCTTCTATATCTGTCATTATCAAAGGAGATGTGTTTTCGCATTTCTCGTATCTAAAGCTTTTTAAGCATGCGTAGAGGCATCTTTACATTATATGCTAGGGAAAGAGTTGTTTGAACCTCTTTGCAGCTTTTTAGGGTATTCTACCACTTCAACAAATACTTGTTCTAAAAATTAGGGAGACTTTGAATAGCGTCATTGTACTTAGTAAATAAGAAATATCAGTCTAGACTTAGCATGGTCTGAGTATTATATAACAAGTAGTAGTAAGGATTCAATCATGGAAACTAATACAATTGTATATTTGATTATTGGTTTTTTAGTTTTAATTACTGTGATAAGACGACAGATGTTAAAACCGGTGCCAAAAAAAGCAGATAGGCGAGAGGGCTCTAGACGTACTAAAATACGTAGAAAGCATATGGGCAGACGTCAACATGAATCTAATGAGGCCTGTAAAGAGAAGGATCGACGTAAAGAGGATGACAGGCGTCGTGGAAAAAAAGAGAGACGTTATAAAGAACGTCGAAGAGATAATGAATCTTAGCTCTTATAAACGATCTAAAGTAGTTTTAACCTTCTCATAAAAAAGCTTAGCATCTGGAAGTTCAAGTTTAGCTTCTCTTTGCTTTTCTCCCCACATAGGCTCAGGAAAGTATGAGTCTTCTTTATAACGTGCCATCACATGGATATGCAGATGAGGAAGATAATTTCCAAAGGCTGCGATATTAATCTTTTCAGGTTGATAATACTTACGCATCTCTTCTTCAAGGCATTCCATCACTTCATAAAGTTTCTTGCGCAAGGGTTTGGGTGCATCGGTAAGTTCTTTGTACTGTTGTGTAGTAAAGATCTTAAGCCAAGGAATTTCAGACTCATGTACTTCGATATAAAAATCAGTATGGGTGTAGATAATCATAATATGTCTTTGTAGTTTAGTTAAGAAAGTATAGGGGAATTTGACTAGGGAGTAAAGGGGCTAGAAGGGTGAACCTTCTAGTAACGTTCGCGACTTCCGCCGCCATCGCGGTTTGAACGGCCACCGCTACGGTTTCCGCCATCACGACTTCCACCACCGTCACGACTTCCGCCACCATTTCCACGGTAACCACCGCCGCCACCGCTACGGTTTGAGCGGCCACCGCCGCCTCCGCCACTGCGGTTTCCACGGTAACCACCACCACGACGTCCACCACCGCCACGGCTTCCGCCACGTGATTCGATACGTGCTAAGATCTTTGCTAGTTTCTCTTCATCAATACCGATGTTTTCAGGTCCATTTACAGACTCTTTTTTAAGCAGAACAGAGATGACCTTGTGAAGAGCCGTCTCGTGATCACACGAGTCACCTATAGCTTCAACGATTTGGTGCGCTTCATCAAAGATCTTCTGTTTAGTGATCTCATCAGCAAGTGCGCCTAAACGACCTTGAACAACTTGACCCTTAGTTGGGATGTAACACTGCTCCATCGTCGTACCAACTTTTTGTTTGATACGTTGAAGTTCTTTAAATTCATGAGGAGTCACTAGAGTGATAGCAACACCTTTAGAACCTGCACGACCTGTACGACCGATACGGTGAACATATGACTCAGGATCGAATGGAATATGGTAGTTGATAACGTGGCTTACATCATTTACGTGGATACCACGAGCAGCAACATCGGTTGCAACAAGTACATCAATACCAGCTGCTTTAAAGCCTTTGATTACAGCCTCACGTTGATCTTGTTCCATATCTCCATGAAGACCCTTAGCTGAGTAACCTGCAGCTGAAAGAACATTAGAAACACGGTCTACTTCGCGTTTCATACGACAAAATACAACTGCTTTGTTAGTCTCGCCTGCATCAAGAAGACGGATCATCGCGTCATCTCTTTCGTTTTCATCAATCACATAATAGTTTTGAACGATGTTTGCACTTGTTGTCTCTTTCTTAGTGATAGCAATAAACGTTGGTTCTTTTAAGATACGGTCAGCAAGCTTTTTGATTGGTGCTGGCATCGTTGCTGAGAAAAGAAGTGTTTGTCTCTCTTTTGGAAGGTGTTCAAAGATTTCATTGATATCATCTAAGAATCCCATGTCAAGCATCTCATCTGCTTCATCAAGAATAACCATCTTTGGGTTAAAATCATTGATCATTTTCTTAGAAAGCATGTCTAAAAGACGACCTGGAGTAGCTACAACGATTTGTGCGCCACGACGTACTAGATCAACTTGACGGCTGTAAGAACGACCACCATAAATAGTTACAGTACGAACATTTGAGTTACGACCATATAAGTAAAGCTCATCAGAAACCTGGTTTGCAAGTTCACGTGTTGGTGTGATAACAAGAACTTGCACACCTTCACCCTCGATTTGATTAATAGCTGGAAGACCAAAGGCTGCAGTTTTACCTGTACCTGTATGCGCTTGAGCAACAACATCTTTACCTTCCATTACAATTGGAATAGCTTGTTCTTGAATAGGAGAAGGTGTTTTGAAACCTACTGCTGCAATAGATTTGTTTAGGGGCTCTTTGAAGTTAAACTGTGCGAAAGTTGACGCGATGGTTGTATTCTCAGTTGTTTCTGGAATTTCATTTGACATTTTGTACCTTTGTTTGTGAGACTGTTTTTTCCACTCACAAAGGCTCTTCCCAGATGATGAAAACTTAGTCTCAAGTTTTAATTTCGCGAATTATACTTAAACAATACTAATAAGTAGCATAAGTGTAGCTATTAGTAAACAGCCTAACATTAGATTAATAATATCTATTTTTAGTATAATGAGTCTAATAAAAATTACTAGGAAATTTAATGGATTATATTTTACTGCTTGGCCCTGTTGTTGGGACTCTAATAGGAATTGGACTGACATACATATT
>JBFFDB010000074.1:0-5056 GCA_041559595.1 Sulfurimonadaceae bacterium | reverse complement strand
CCCTTATCTAATAGTTCTCTAGCAAAGGAATCACGGTTTTTCTTCACCTTGATAATAAACAGAGAAAAGGTATGGTCCTTGACAATCTCAGGAAGTATAATATGAGGTGTGTCTTTTAACTTAGCTATATAATGCGCAGCTATCTCTTGCTGACGTTTTACTACTGAATCTTGCTTAGACAATTGACCAAGAATATACGCAGCATCAAGTTCACTCATATCATACTTGCTACCGATATCTATAACATCATACACATAACTTAGACTATCATCTGCGCTTACCATAGCATGGTTGCGAAGAAGCTGTGCACGTTCAACCAGATCATCATCATCTGTAACCATCATTCCACCATTACAGACATTACCTTTTAGGTGAGGATTGAAACTAAATGTTGTCACATCAGCACCTGTCGCACCAATCATACTGCCCTTGTATTTAGAACCAAGTGCTTCACTTGCATCTTCTACAATGCGAATATTATATATCTTAGCAATATTATATAAACGTTCTAGATCAATTGGGCAACCCGCAATATGACTAACGATTACAGCCTTTAATTTTTTTGACTGGTTGTCTGAGAGTATTGTTTCTAATTTGTCAAGATTGATATTGTAACTATTTTCATCTGCATCAACAAAAATGGGTTCCGCATCAAAATGACGTACGACTTCAGGAACAGAAGGGTATGCATTAACTGAACACAAGACCTTGTCTCCACGCTTCAGGTTTATTGCAAGCATTGCAAGATGTAAGGCAGAGGTTCCATCTGATGTTGCTACAGCATGTTTCGCACCTGTATACTTTACAAAAGCATCCTCAAGGTCTAGTACCTTTGTCGTTTTTTTTGAAAGAACCTCTTCAATATGAGCTTTTTCTTTGTTATCAATTTTTGGTCTATAAAACGGTATTTTCTTTGACATATTCGCTAATCCCTTTTTTATATTGTAATGATGACTCTAAAAATCTACCTTGATAAACTTTTACAGTCACCTACTTTGATTGAGGCTATAAGCCCACATCCCTTGGATAATTAAAATCATGATTAATCGAGCGGCTACTTAGCTTAGCGATAAGTGGCATACGTCTTTTAAACTGATTTTGATAAATACGCTTAATCACCATGCGCACAAGTTCTTCTTCAAAACCTTCTGATAAAAGTTCAGCTTCGCTAGAACGCTCTTCGATATAGCGATAAAGGACTTTATCCAACTGAGCATAGGTGTAACCCAATTCATTCTCATCGCTTTGCCCCTCCCATAAATCCGCTGAGGGAGCTTTATTGACTATACTATCGGGTACTCCGATCTCTCGAGCCAGCTCAAAAACCTCAGTTTTATACAAATCCCCTATAGGGTTAAGTGCTGAAGCCAAATCGCCAAAAAGAGTTCCATAACCTAGCATCAATTCACTTTTGTTACTTGTACCCAGCACTAAAGCACTTTCTCGTGCAGAAATATCATACAGGTTTACCATTCTAAAGCGTGAAGAGAGGTTTCCTATACGTAAAGGACTTAAGCCTTCAATCTCATACGCTTTTAAAAGTTCTGATATATCTCTTGTTTCATGCTTGATATTAAACTTTTCACACAGTTCATCTGCATCGTCTAAACTACTTTGAGAAGAAAACTGCGAAGGCATCTTCACACATAAGAGCTTTTCCCCAAAGGCCTTATGTGCTAAAACAGCCACTACAGCTGAATCTAGTCCCCCACTTAAGCCTATTACAACCCTGTCTAGACCTGTCTTTTCAACTTCATCTTTTAAAAAAGCAACCAAGTAGTCTGCAATCTGTGTGTATTTTCCCATCAATTCTTTTAACCTAAATCCAAGTTTAATTGAAATTATTATATCTAATTTTTTTCATTAACCTACTACTTCATAAATTAATTTTTATATTTAATATTCATCTAAATGTATCACTTAGTGATAGATGATATACTTTTAATAAAAAAAAGATACATTAATGTCAGATCTGAACACTCTTATTAAAGAAGCAAAAAGAGATGGAAATGCCCTATTTTACAACTCAAGTGGACTTAAACAAGCCTATCAGCTTGGAGTAAAGCACATCAGTTCTGCTGAATTTTTAGGTTATGCAGACACCTTGCCTAATGCTGATTTGATGATTAAAAAAACTTTTTTATTAGTTGACTTTGAAAAGAATCAAGTAGTACGTATTCAAAAAGGTTCACGTATTAAACCCATAAAGTTAGAAAATTCATAAGAAATCTATATAGTTAGTACTTAATCGCACTCACTATCACTGTTCATACGTTTTAATTCCTTACATGAAAAACCCGCGCTCTGCCGCGCTTGGATATTTAAATCTTTTTTCCGAGGAAAACTTCCAGGATAATATTGTTCGATAATATCAAAGTACACATCATAAGAGAGTCCTTTCTCATCGCAGGCATGTTTAAACCAGACATCTCCTTTATGGACATGGTCACACTCTTCTTCCAATATAACTTCTAGCACCTTTATGATTTCAGATGCTTTCTCATCATTTTCATATTTTGTGAACTTAGCAATCATTGCTGGTGTTACATCTAGCCCATTGGCTTCAAGGTACCGTGGTACAACAGCCATTCTCTCATGTAGGGTTTGTGTTCGCTGTGAAGCTTCAAAAAGTGCATTATGTACAGGTAAATCACTATAAAAAGAATTTACTTTTGCTAAAAGAGCTTCTAGCATCTCAAAATGGCGCACCTCATCATTAGCCACACTTAACCAGTCATCATAATACGCCTTAGGCATATTCTTAAACCTATACGCACTATCAAGTGCCATATCAATGGCTGAATACTCAATATGAGCAATAGCATGAAGAAAGATCGCCTTTCCTCTATCACCACTTAGTTTTTTTCGTTTTAATACTAAAGAAGGAGAAACTAACTGACAATATCCAATATAAGACGGTTCTTCAAAATGTACAGACTCTTGAAGATGATCAAAAGCTATATCTCCACGAAGATATTTATTGTAGAAGTCCTTAAATTGCTGACATTTATCTGAAGGTTTATTGATGATTAATATATCGTGTAAGTTTCTAAAATATTCCATGGACGCATTATGCTAGAATTCGGATAAAAAAGAGTTAAGTATATGCAAATTAAAGTTCAACCTATGGGACCGTATCAAACAAACTGTTACATAGCAACAATAGATGGTAAAGATATAATCATAGATCCAGGTGTCGGTGCAAGAGAATGGATATTAAATAACGTGACCAATCCTATTGCTATTTTAAATACACATGGACATTTTGATCATGTATGGTCAAATCAAGAACTCAAAGAAGAGCTTAACATTCCACTTTATACACCAAAAGGAGACACCTTCTTATTGCAAAGCTCAAGCATGATGCCAGATCTTCCACCCTCTTTTCCTGACGTTGAGATCGAAGGGGATAAGGAGATAGAGCTTGAAGGTATCACAGTAAAGTTTCGTCACTTTCCAGGGCATTGCCCGGGATGTTCAACCATAGAGATAGAAGACGCTATGTTTAGTGGTGATTTTATATTTGAAAACTCTATAGGACGTTGCGACTTCCCTTTCTCATCGCCTGAGGATATGAAAAAGAGTTTAGAGAAGTTCAAAACTATCGAATACGATAAGATAGTTTACCCTGGACATGGTGGACCCACAAGTATTAAAGCAGAGCAAAAGAACTCTGACTACTGGATAAGAGTCTTATAAAAGACGCTTATGACTTACTCACATTTATTAGATCGATATTGAGTACATGCTTGTCTAAGACCACTGTTTTAAACAGACCTTCAAAGACCTTGATATCTAAAACCGTTCCTACAACATCAACCTCACGTTTACGTCCATCTTTATGACGGACCTTTGCCTTAAACACAACCTCATCGCCGGCTCTTACAGGAGATAGGAAACTTGTTGTTGCTCCTGAAAGAACAACATAAGGGTCATTTACTGCTGCCATTGCTGCAAAGTCTGCTGCTGAGAAGATAAACCCACCATGCACAAGTTCATGCGAATCCACACGCATATCAGTCGTTGTCATCAAACTTACGACTGCTGTGCCATCTTTTAACTCATCAAGTTCACCACAAAAGTTGCTGTTTATAAGTTCATGCGTACGTAAAGTCTCTACCCCGTCTAAGGCCTGATCGATCTGTGCTTCTTCTTGTTCTTGTGTTAGCTCTTCTTCTGCCATTATTACTTCCTTATTGCTTTTATATATACACGCTTTGGCGCGGGATAACCTTCTACCGTTATACTCGGATCATTTTCATCTAAGAAACTTCCTAGACTCTGTCCTTCCATCCAATCCGTTAAGCGTTGTTCATCTTGTGTAGTTACTGTTATTTCTAATACTTCTATATCAATAAACCCTGCACGTCCACACCAATTCTTTAATGCTTTAACCGTTGGTACAAAATAAATATTAGGTATTTTAGAATACGTTGTCTCTGGACTAAGGCATATATCGGCATCTCCATCAATCATAAAAGTATCTAAGAAAAGTTCGCCGCCTTTTTCCATACCTTTTGCCAAAGCCTTTAATGTTCCTACAGGGTCTGGACGATGATACAATACACCCAAACAAAAGACCGTATCAAACTTATGTTCATAAAAAGGAAGATGTTCCACTCCTAGAAGTTCAAACTCTATATCACTTTTCACATAATGATTAATAAAATCAAATTGTGTCTTATACAGTGCAGATGGGTCAAAACCAACAAGCTTACTAGGAGACTGTTCTAACATTCTAAACATATAATAACCATTGTTACAGCCCACATCAGCAACACGCTTATCTTTTAGATTAAAGTACGGTGCTAAAAGGTTATACTTAAGAAAGCTTTGCCATTCTGTATCAATAAAGAGCCCAAATAGTTCAAACGGCCCTTTTCTCCACGGCATCATCATCTTTGCAGTTGTTTTTATTTGCTCGTGTTGAGCCTCACTAACCTCTGTCTTACTTTGAATGCTAACCGTGTTTCCAAAAGTACATTCTGATTCTATATCGTCTAATTCGTCAAGGGCTTCACGTAGGGGTAAGATGTTCTTCCATGTCATCCATTTG
>JBFFDB010000073.1:0-5303 GCA_041559595.1 Sulfurimonadaceae bacterium | reverse complement strand
GCTATTCTTGCCATTATCATCGTTCCACTTCCAAGTGCTTTACTCGACTTAATGTTAACGGTCTCTATTGCTATTGCTGTACTCATCATTTTGATCTCTTTATACATTCCTAAGCCAACAGATTTAACTACTTTTCCAACATTGATTCTTATCATCACTCTATTTAGACTTTCACTCAATGTTGCAACCACAAGAATGATTTTAAGCCATGGACATGAAGGCCCAGAAGAAGTAAGTGATATCATCTCTAGCTTTGGTGACTTTGTCGTTGGTGGAAACTATGTGATTGGTATCATCGTCTTTTCTATCTTAGTGTTGATTAACTTTATGGTTATTACCAAAGGTTCAACAAGGGTTGCAGAAGTTGCTGCACGTTTTACACTTGATGCAATGCCAGGTAAGCAGATGGCTATTGATGCGGATTTAAATGCTGGACTCATTGAAGAAAGAGAAGCGAAAGAACGTCGTGCCGCTATTTTACAAGATGCGAACTTTTATGGGGCGATGGATGGTTCGGCGAAGTTTGTTAAGGGCGATGCGGTTGCTGGTATTATCATCACTATCATTAACATCATTGGTGGTTTCTTAATCGGTGTTTTTCAACATGATATGAGTGTTGGCTCATCTGCGTCTATCTTTACTATTTTAACCATTGGGGATGGACTTGTATCTCAAATTCCTGCACTTATAATCTCTACTGCAACAGGTATTATGATCACTCGTGCTTCAAGTGATCAGACTAATTTTGCAGAAGGTACTATCAACCAACTTATGGGAAATGCCAAAACACTTCTTATTGTTGGTTCAATTATGGTTCTTTTTGCTCTTGTACCAGGTTTACCTACCCTTTCAATGGGCTTTGTTGGTCTTGTCTTTCTTGCAATGGGATATCTTCTATTGCAACATGAACGTGGCGAGTTACGACTTTTCCAAACTAAACCTCTACATCCTTCTACTGAAGGTAAAGGTCCAAATGCAGACCCTAATGCTCCAGAGGCTAGTCGAACTCAGGTTCCACAAAAAAGTCATGAAGAGATTGCCAAAGAAGAAGAGGCTGCCTTGGAAGATATCCTCAAAATAGAGATGCTTGAACTTACTCTAGGTTATCAGCTTATTCGTCTTGCAGATGCAGGTCAAGGTGGTGACTTACTTGAACGAATCCGCTCAATGCGACGCAAAATTGCAACTGACTTGGGCTTTTTAATGCCACAGGTTCGTATACGCGATAATTTGCACCTCGATCCAAGCCATTATCAAATCCTTTTAAAGGGTGTTAATATTGGTCAAGGCTCTATTCAGCCTGATAAGTTCCTTGCTATGGACAGTGGTATGGCAACAGATGAAATTGAAGGTGAAAAGACAAAAGAACCTGCCTTTGGTCTAGATGCAATTTGGATCAGACCAGAGCTTAAAGAAGACGCGATAATGAACGGTTACACTGTTGTTGACCCAGCCACTGTAATATCAACACATATGAGTGAGCTTGTTAAGTCCCACGCTGAAGAACTTCTTACTCGTCAAGAAACGCAGACACTTATTGATAAGCTTAAAAATGATTATCCTGTTGTCGTTGATGATGTGTTAAAGGTTACTTCTATTGGTCTTATCCAACGTATTTTCAAAGCATTACTACATGAAAAAGTTCCTTTAAAAGATATGCTTTCTATCTTAGAAGGTATAGCCGATATTGCCGAGTATACTAAAAATGTTGACCTTATTGTGGAACAGGTACGTGCAAAATTATCTCGTGTTATTACTGCGATGTATAAAGACCAACAAGGTATTATCAAACTCTTAACCTTTGATACTGCAACAGAGCAGAAGATACTAGAAAAATCAAGTGAACAAGATGGTGTACGCAACCTACTATTGAATGTAGGAGAAATCAATGCACTTATTCAAGGTATAAGCGATAAAGCAAGTGCATTATTGCAGCAAGGAGTTTCTCCTGTTATTCTTATTGTTGACCCGCAATTAAGAAAGCCGTTAGCTGAAATCTTTGAGCGATTTAATATTGAAGTTGTTGTTCTTTCTCATGCTGAGATTGATTCAAATGCCAAGTTTAAAGTAATGGGCAGTGTCTCTATAGAGCTATAAAAGGATACAATTATGAACACATATACAAAGGCATACAATGTCCACTAAACTTAATAATACTATTTATCATCTCTCTCATATCGACCTAGATGGATATAGCTGTCAACTTGTCATGAAAGAAGCCTATAAAGACATTATCTTTTATAATGCAAATTATGGAGCTGAAGTTACCGAAATGCTTTCGCAGATACTTGAGACCATTAAAGCTAAAAAAGAAGATGCTTCTATTTTAATTACTGACCTAAATCTGACTATGGATGAGGCAAAAAACCTTACCAAAGAGTTGGAACGACTTAAAGACTATGAAAAAATAAATGTTCAACTTCAACTCCTTGATCACCATGGAAGCGGTCAAGACTCAGCCAATAAGTTTGACTGGTACTACCTTGATACAACTCGTTCAGCTACACAGATCACCTACGACTTTGTCTTAGAGCATTACTCTATTAGTGAAGAAGCCATTGGATGGTTACCTCCTTATGTAGCCATTGTCGACGCAGTTGATCTATGGCACCAAGAAAAGCATGATGCCTTTGAATACGGAAAGGTATGTATGCGTCTTGTCACGGAGACACGAGAACTAAATCGCGTAATGTTTGCACAGCAAGACAGAGAGTACAAGCATGCCCTACTCTTTGAAGCGGCGCAACTACTTCCTCTTGACAATTCAAATATTTTACTTGATGACACGATTCATGCACTTAAAAAGAACTACTTTAAAAAAGAAGAGGACAATACACTTGATAATCTTGCAACAGCCTATATTGTTGAGCTTCTAGGTCAACAAAAAAAGGACAAGACTATCTATTACAAAGGGTATAAAGGCTTCTTGTCGTATGCTCTAGGAAACACTTCGATCATTGGAAATGGCTTCTTAACACGTTATGACGAATATGACTTTATTGTTGATGTTGGCCCTCGCGGTACAATGAGTTTAAGAGCAAACAATAAGGTTGATGTTTCACTTATCGCGAAAGAGTGGGCTGGCGGTGGTGGTCATCCAAATGCTTCAGGTGGACGCATTAATGGCTTTAAAGAACAGTTTAGATATGACAAGGTTAAGATGCAAATTCAAAACATCATTGATGAAAACGAATCTCGAGCAGGGAAGCTAAGCCCAAAAGCTTAAGCCTCTTCCTCTTAGCTACATTAAAATAAATCACCTCTTTTTTCTTCTTTTATTTTTATCATTAATCCTTAAGGCTCGATGCGTATGATGTCGAAATGAATAAAGCAATTAATGAAATTTTAACTTACCATAACGAAACCAAGCATGCTCCTCAAAGATATGCCCGTTCTTTGGGTTATATGGATTGGTCAACACAACCTGATCCTTTTCGCTCGTACGAGGGTTCAACACAGATACAACTTCCTCTTTCTCTGGAAAATCCCACCCCTCCTTATCACCTTATCTTTGACAATGAACTTCCTTCTGCACCGCTACTCATACAGTCCATCTCTCAGCTCTTTCAATTTTCTCTCGGATTAGCTGCATGGAAACAAGCGGGTGGCGAGAAGTGGGCCTTGCGCTGTAACGCTTCAAGCGGAAACCTTCAGCCAACAGAGTCGTATATCATCCTACCTCCTGTAAATTCTATCTCAGAAAAATGTTCTATCTCACATTATGCCCCTAAAGAGCACAAGCTAGAGAGACTGTGTGAATTTGATAGCAATTTTTTTGATGACTTACATGAGGGAAGCTTCTTAGTAGCTCTTTCTTCAATAACATGGAGAGAAGTATGGAAGTATGGAGAACGGGCTTTTAGATACTGTTCTTTAGACGCAGGCCATGCACTTAGAGCCTTGCAAGTGTCTGCAATGATGTTAGGATGGAAAGTCGAACTTATCAATGGCTTAGATGATGCAGACTTATCTAAACTCCTAGGACTTGATCAAGATGATCGCTATATCTCAACTGAGGGCGAGTTTCCAGATATGCTTCTGTCAATTTCTCCTATACAAAAACAAAATATTGACATCACTACACTACTTCAAGAACTTCCACTTATCTATGAAGGAAGGGCCAATCTACTCAGTCCTGCTCACCAAGAGTGGGACATGATACAAAGAATTGAAAAAGCTAGTTTTTCACAAGCAAAACAAAGAGCAGAATTTGTCAAGACACCTGTTCCAAGACTTCCAAGTGCAGAGTCAAAAGAGATCGTTATGAAACGACGTTCAGCTCAGATGATGAATGCAGACAATGCCAGTATTTCGCAAGAGCAGTTTTACACTATGGTGAACTCAGTTAAAGAGAGTATGGATGGAAATGAAAACTCTGCCAATCTAGTACTCTTTATTCATGAGGTAGAAGGATTAGAAAAAGGTCTGTATATACTTATTAGAAATAAAGAGCATTTATCCCCATTAAAACGTCTTATGCGAAAGAGTTTGAGCTGGGAAGAGATACGCGAAGACTTTTATCTTCTTGAACGTGATGATTTTAGATCACGAGCGAAGACCATATCATGTAATCAAGACATAGCCGCTGATGGTGCCTTTTCATTAGGAATGCTATGTGAGTTTTCAAATCAGATACAAGAATTTGGTGAGCACCGTTATAAAGAGCTATATTGGGAGTGTGGTGCCATCGGTCAACAGCTTTATCTTGAAGCTACTGCCTTAGGGATTTCGGCTACGGGTATCGGATGTTACCTAGACGACCTTTTCCACGGTCTACTTGGCTTAGACTCAAATCAGTTCCAAAGCCTTTATCATTTTACAGTCGGACGTGCTATAGTAGATTCTCGTCTTATGACACTTCCTCCTTATTAGAGGATAGCTCTAAAGTTTGTTACGACTTTAGTCTTAAAACTAAAGTCAAAGTTAGCAATACTTTGAGCATCTTCTTGGCGAAGATATACTTCACAACTTAGCTCAGAACTATTTTCACCCATGTCAGTAAAATCTGAAAGTTCTGAACTTCTTCCACCCGCAGCCTCAAGTACTCTTTGTAACTCAACTGTCATATATTTTTCATCTACAAATGTATCATCAAAACTAATCCAGTCATGAAATGGAATTTTATAAATACTGATATCTTTGGTCTCTTTGACATATGCGTCTATAAGCTTATTAAACTGTACCGCATCAACTATCTTTCCTTGAATAAAAAAAGGGTCATACAAGACTCTTTCACTACCATACTGCATCTCATCACTGTCTTCATCTAGAGAGTCTTCAATCATATCAAGTATGTACTCAGG
>JBFFDB010000072.1:0-5363 GCA_041559595.1 Sulfurimonadaceae bacterium | reverse complement strand
TAACCTTTGAAAACTCAATATTCTTCTCTTGTTAAAATCAAAAAAGACCGTTTAGATATGATGGAAAAATCCGTTCAATCTTGTCATGCCACAATCAAAACCATTAATGAAAAGATTGAAAACTCTTATCATGAGTTACGTACGATGCAGATACCATTGGCGGGTGATTTCTCACTTTACAGGCAGATGCAACTTTTAAAACATAGAGTTCAAGACGAGATAGGCTTTAATAAGCATAATCTCTTATTGGCTGAAAATGCATTAATGAAAGCAATGCAACAGCTCAAAACTGCTAACATTGAACATGAAAAATTTAAATATCTTGAAACAAACGAGATAGAAAAAGTCATTAAGGCACAAAAACTTCAAGAGGCAAAAGACCTTGATGAAGTTGCCCTAATGGCCTTTAATAGGAACAATTAATGCAGAAACTTTTAGTCCTTTGTATATCTATAAGTGTAGTTGTTATAAGTCTTGAAGCCAAAAGTGAACTGTATGACTGTACAAAGATTTTTGAAGAGCGAAAGCAAGAACTAGTTCTAGAACTCGAGCGCATAGATGAACAAGAACAGGCGCTTAATGCTTTAAAAGAGGCTACAGAAGAACTTCTTAAAAAGAAAGAAGCAAAACTGGCTCTAAAAGAAGAAAAGCTTAATGCACATGAAAAAGAACTGCAAGGACGTGAAGAAGAAGTCTTAGCTAAATTGACTAAAACTCAAAAGGCACTATCTGACTTAAAAGAGATGAAGATGGATAAGATTGCACAGACGTATGCCAAGATGAAGGCAGCCTCAGCAGCCACTGTACTAAGCGAGTTGGACCCAAAAGAAGCAAGTGCAATATTAAGCACCTTAAAGCCAAAGATGATGGCAAAAATACTGGGGAAAATGGATGCCAAAAAGGCATCGGAGATGACATTGCAAATGAGTAAGGTCACAGACGAATAAGATCATTTTTGTAATGAAAGTAATATGAAAATAGAGAAAGACTAGGTAAGTTAAGTGAAGTAGAACAGACTTCTGTTCTAGACTAATCAAATCTTTACCTTAGATAGGGTAAAATCGCATTAAAATATCAGTAGAAGGCGCTTAATCATGAAGGTAAAACTGCAACACGTTCCCCATATCGCACAAAAAGTCGCGATTGAACTACACAAGAGTGGTATTGTTACTATGACTAAGGGTTTAGAACCCGTTGCAGCTGAAGCTAGAAAAGTACTTGAAGAAAGCATTAAACAAGAAGCTGCACTTGAAGAAAAAGTGCATGACATCCTTGATGCAAATGAAGCTGCAATGGATGAACAAAATGTTGATGACAGACAGCTTTTCTTTATGATTAAGAAAAAGATCGCACCAGAATTTGGTGTAATACTTTCTTACGAAGACCGTTTTTCAGATATTGCTCATAAGATTTTAGATGAACTATATGAAGAAGATTTGATTCATTATGATATTGAAGAGATTCGTATCAAGAATGTTATCTTTGGTGCGATGACAGGTTTTATCAAAGACAATGATGCAATCGAAGATACAGTATATGAGAAGATTAAAACATATCAGCGTAAGATAATCCCAGGTACAGATGATTATGACATCTTATTTGAGAAGTTATACAAAGAAGAGTTGAATAAAAGGGGAATGGCGTAATGACGAAGGTTTATATTTACCTTGAAAATGGAACGTATTTAGAAGCAGACAGCTTTGGTGCGCAGACGACTTCGGTAGGTGAAATTGTTTTTAATACTTCGTTAACAGGTTATCAAGAAATTACATCTGACCCTTCATATGCAGGACAGTTTGTAACGTTTACAATGCCAGAGATCGGTAATGTAGGTGTAAACCCTGAAGATATGGAGTCTAAGGGTGCCTTTGCTAAAGGTATCATTGTTCGTACCTATCAAGAACGCTATTCAAACTTTCGTGCAACAGACTCTTTAGAAAACTTCTTAAAAGAGCAGGGTGTAATGGGTATTTGCAATATTGATACGCGTTACCTTACTAAGATGCTTCGATCTGAAGGTGCAATGATGATGATTGCATCGACTGAAATATCTGATAAAGATGAATTAAAAAAAGTACTTGAAAGTTCACCTCGTATTGAAGATGTCAACTATATCGAAGAAGTAAGTACAAAAGAAGCTTACAAGCACACAAATGGTACCTATGATGCGGTTAACTTTAAATACAATGACGCTCCACAAGCAAAGGCAAAAATCGTTGCTATCGACTTTGGTGTCAAGCGTAATATTTTAAATGAACTAACTCAAGCGGGTATGGATGTTGAAGTTATTCCAAATAATTTTGATGCTGATACTTTAATCAAGCGTGTTGTTGATGGTGAACTTGATGGTGTTTTCTTATCAAACGGACCAGGTGATCCACTTGTTCTTAAAAAAGAGCAAGAGCAGATTAAGAAACTGATTGCTGCTAAGGTTCCGATGTTTGGTATCTGTTTAGGGCATCAACTGCTTTCTATCTCTCATGGGTATGATACGTATAAACTAAAGTTTGGTCATCATGGCGGAAATCATCCTGTTAAAAATGAAAAGACTGGAATGGTAGAGATTACAGCACAAAACCATAATTATAATGTTCCTGATAATATTACGGAAATCGCAGATGTAACACATACGAATCTTTTTGATAATACAATTGAGGGATTGAATTATAAAAACGGACATGTCTTCTCTGTGCAACATCACCCTGAGTCAAGTCCAGGACCAAAAGAAAGTGCGTATATCTTTTCTCAATTTATCTCTTTAATGGGGAAATAAGAGCTCATTGTCTTAAGCTGTTTGCTTAATATGCATCAATGCTCTTAGAATACTGTTAACACTACTGTAACATTTGAAAGTTATACTTTCAGCTCAAAGCCTAAACCCTTCCCTAATCTTACGAGCCTATATAGGGCTTGAGCTTTTATATACTAAGGAAATCGATTGAATATTTATGAATATGAATCTTTAGAACTTATAGCGATTTTAGCCTTTGGCTTCTTTGGAAGTCTAGGGCATTGTGTTGGTATGTGCGGTGGCTTCATCGTCTCATATACAACAGCAAAGATGGATGCAAAAACTACTAAAAGTTCCCAAGCCAAAGCGCATGCACTTTAT
Source organism: Sulfurimonadaceae bacterium (assembly GCA_041559595.1). Lineage (GTDB taxonomy): Bacteria > Campylobacterota > Campylobacteria > Campylobacterales > Sulfurimonadaceae. Next base: position 2,251 of record JBFFDB010000072.1, on the reverse strand, counting down.
AATATTGGACGTATTAGTTCGTATACTCTATTAGGGGCTCTTTTTGGCTTCTTTGGATCTTTATGGGATGTGACACCGCTGATGCGAATGATTATGTTTACTGCTGCGGGTCTGATGATGATTCTCATGGGACTTTCTCTTTCAGGTAGATTAAAATTCATTACATATTTAGAATATCCCATTACACAAACGGCATGGTTTAAAAAACTTTTCTTTTCCCAATTAAACGCACGTTCTCAGTTCAGCTTTTACAGTCTAGGTGTTCTTAATGGACTTTTCCCTTGTGGGCTAGTATATACGATGCTTATTACGGCTATTGCTACAAAGTCAGCTCTTATTGGAGCAGGCGTTATGTTACTTTTTGGAATAGCTACTATTCCAACTCTTTTCTCTTTGGGCTTTTTAGTTGGGTTTATCTCACAAAATCGTTTTCGTCATATTATGATTGAGATATCAGCTTTAATTATAGTTGTCTATGGTGGCTTAACATTATATAAAGCTTACTTGAATTATGATAATTATCTAAATCCGACGCAAAATAGCTCACATAAGTGTGGTGCAGGTAAGTGCGGAATATAATTAATAATTATTTTTTTATAAAGTACAGATTAACTCAAAAATCATCTTACAAAAGATAAAATTCTTGTAAATCCTCCACAGTAGCCTAACTCAGCCCATAAGTAAAACTTATCTTAAATAAATATTAAATATTTTATTTACATTCTCTACTGTTAGTAAATTTAAATTTTAAGCTTTATAGCCAAATTTTTATGTTACCATTCATGGTGATTTAGGTAATTTTTGTACTTTACCGTCACTTATATCCTATATAGAGATGGTAAAGTACAAGAGTGCTTAGGCTTTGAATTTAGAAAAAGGGAGCTTATATGGAGAATCGTCCATTAGAATACGACTATACAGTTGCTAGAATGTTTTTATTCACAACACTGTTATTCGGATTTATCGGTATGTTATTAGGTGTTGTTTTAGCCTTACAAATGGCATGGCCAGAATTTAATTATATCCTTGGTGATACTATGGCGGAGTATATTAACTTCAGTCGTATTAGACCAATTCACACTTCTGGTGTTATTTTTGGCTTTACATTAAGTGGAATTTTTACAGGTTGGTACTATATAGGTCAACGTGTCTTAAAAGTCTCAATGGCAGAATCAAAATTCTTAATGGTAGTTGGGAAGCTACACTTTTGGGTTTATCTTTCAGCTATTTTACTTGCGGTTGTAACACTGTTTTTAGGGATATCTCAGTCAAATGAGTATTCTGAATTAGAATGGCCACTTGATTTAGTTATTGTTGTGTTTTGGGTACTTTGGGGACTAAGCATTGCAGGGCTTGTTGGTATTCGTAGAGAGAAGACTCTGTACATCTCAATCTGGTACTTTATGGCTGCATTTTTAGCAGTAGCAATGCTATTCATTATGAATAATATTGTTATCCCGACTTACTTTGTTGCAGGCGCTGGTTCTGTAATGCATGGTATCTCTGTTTATTCAGGTACTTCAGGTGCAATGGTTCAATGGTGGTTTGGTCATAATGCAGTTGGTTTCGTATTAACGGTTCCTCTTGTAGCAATGATTTACTACTTCTTACCAAAAGAGTCTGGTCAAGCAGTTTATTCTTATAAGCTTTCTTTACTTGGATTTTGGTCTTTGATGTTCGTTTACGTATGGGCAGGTGGTCACCACCTTATTTATTCTACTGTTCCTGACTGGATGCAGACTATGGGTTCTATTTTCTCAGTAATCCTTATTCTTCCATCATGGGGTTCAGCGATCAATATGCTTCTTACTATGAAGGGTGAATGGAAACAAGTTGCTGAGAATCCAGTGATCAAGTTCATGATTCTTTCATCAACATTCTATATGTTTGCAACAATTGAAGGTCCGATTCAAGCAATCAGATCTGTAAATGCTATTGCTCACTTTACAGAGTGGATTGTTGGTCACGTACATGATGGTGCTCTTGGTTGGGTTGGATTCATTGTTATGGCTTCACTTTACCACATGGCTCCACGTATCTTCAAGCGTGAGATATATTCTAAAGCATTGATGAATACTCAGTTCTGGTTACAGACTCTAGGTGTTATTCTTTACTTCACATCTATGTGGATTGCAGGTATTACTCAAGGTATGATGTGGCGTGCTCACGATGAATTCGGTAACCTTGCGTACTCGTTCATCGATACGGTTATCGTTCTTCAACCATACTATACAATCCGTGCTATCGGTGG
>JBFFDB010000071.1:0-5382 GCA_041559595.1 Sulfurimonadaceae bacterium | reverse complement strand
GCATCATATGAAGTTCTAAAGTCAACATCTAGTTTAAGGTGGTTTCCTGAAGTTGCTCTATTGATATCATGTAAAGACTCTTCTAATTCATCAATACGTTCAGTTAGACTGTCTCCCTCTTCTTCCTCATCTTCACTTTCAGCTGCATCAGCTTTAGTAGCGCCTTTTTCTTCTTCGTCTTCTTCCTCATCAGCTTCTTCAGCTGCTACAGGCTTTGCTGCTTCTTTTGCTTTCATGTCTGCAAGTTCTGTTTTCAAACGAAGCATCTCTTTTTCCATCGTTTCAAAACGATCATACATTGTTACTGCACTTGCATCACCAATTAAAAGTGTTGCTGCAACTAAAGATCCTAGTAAAGGCTTATTCATCTATAACTCTCCTTGTTGAATTCTAAAACTAAATATTAATTTCTCCATTAATATTAAAAGTTCAAAATAATTGCATCCATAGTAACTAAGATAATATAAAATTATTTTTAAACTTCCTAAATTACATAATTTTCTCCTAAAAACAGGGAAAAAATGTCACTAAAATAGGTTTAAGGAATATAAGTTTTACTAAAGTGTCCATATTAATTACATAATGTTCTTTTATAATTCAGCAAATTTAAATTATTGTTTAACTATAATTACGCGCTTTATTTACTTACAAATGTGTATGTAATGCAAAGATGCAAGTGTCAATTCTTGAATTGGTTGCGGACTCGATTTTTATCGTACTTCGTTAATGGACACTGAGGCTAAACCAAAAAATTTATAATGTCAGGCTGAAGCTTGGCACACAAGGAACTTACTATGGTAAGCATGAAAGATCTATTAGAATGTGGTGTACACTTTGGTCACCAAACACGTCGTTGGAATCCGAAAATGAAAAAATACATTTTTGGTGTTCGTAAAAATATTTATATTATCGACCTTCAAAAAACTTTACGTTATTTCCGTGCAACGTATCAAATCGTAGCTGATGAAGCTGCAAAAGGTAAGACAATTATCTTCGTTGGTACTAAGAAACAAGCACGTACTGCTATCCGTGAAAATGCTGAAAGATGTGGTATGCCTTACGTTGATAACCGTTGGTTAGGTGGTATGCTTACTAACTTTAACACAATGCAAAAATCAATTCGTAAACTTGACATCATCGAAGAGATGGAAGCAAATGGTCAAATGGAACTTCTTACTAAGAAAGAAGCGCTTATGCTTGGTCGTGCAAAACTTAAGCTAATCGCATACCTTGGTGGTATTCGTAGCATGAAGAAACTTCCAGACATGATGTTTGTTGTCGATCCAGTTAAAGAACACATCGCTGTTAAAGAAGCTCGTAAACTTGGAATCCCAGTTGTTGCTCCACTAGACACTAACTGTGATCCAGACCTTATTACTTACCCAATTCCTGGAAATGATGATGCAATTCGTTCAATTCAACTTTTCTGTAAAGAAATGGCTGAAGCAGTAATCGAAGGTCGTGCTCAAAACGAAGAGCAAGTAGAAGTTGAACCAGCAACTGAAGAAGAAGTTGCAGAAGTAGTTGCAGAAGCAGTAGCTGACGCAGCAGCAGATACAGAGGAAGCATAATCATGGCAGTTACAGCAGCACAGGTTAAAGAATTACGTCAGGCAACTGATGCACCTATGATGGATTGTAAAAAAGCGCTAACTGAAAATGATGGCGATATGGAAAAAGCAACTGAGTGGCTAAAAGAACGTGGTGTTGCAAAGTCAGCTAAAAAAGCTGACCGTATTGCAGCTGAAGGTTCAATTGGCTTCAAAGTTGCACAAGATTTCAAATCAGCTTCACTTGTTGAAGTTAATTCTGAAACTGACTTTGTTGCTCAAAATGATGGTTTTAAATATCTAGTTGCTAAGACTGTTCATCAGGTATTCACTACACAATGTGATGACGCTGCAGCACTTAGAGAAACTGAATTAGATGGTAAACACTTTTCTGCTTATTTTGATCAAGCAGTTGCTACTATCGGCGAAAAAATTGAATACCGTCGTCTTACTACATTAACAGCTGATGCTAACTCTGTAGTAAACGGTTATGTTCACTCTAACACTAGAATCGGTGTTATCGTTGCTATTGAATGTGATTCACCAGAAACTGCAGCTGCAATGGCTCCATTTGCTAAGCAAGTGGCAATGCATGCATCTGCAATGAAACCAACGACTCTTTCTTATAAAGATTTTGATGCTGATTACGTAGCATCAGAGACTAAGGGTCGTATCGAAGCGATTAAAACTGAAAACGAAGAGCGTGCTCGTCTTAAGAAGCCACTTATCAATGTTCCTCAGTATATCTCTATGTGTCAACTTACTGATGACGTTTTAGCTCAGGCTGAAGCAGATATCAAAGCTACACTTAAAGAACAGGGTAAACCTGAACAAATTTGGGACAAGATCGTTCCAGGTCAATTAGCTCGTTTTATCCAAGATAACACGACGCTTGACAAAGAACAAGCACTTTTAGATCAGAACTATGTTCTTGATGATAAAATGTCTGTTGCAGAGGCTGTAGAAGCGGCTGGTAAAGCAGCTGGTGGAACAGCTTCGATCTCTGCATTCGTTCGTCTTGAAGTAGGTGAAGGAATTGAGAAGAAACAAGAAGACTTTGCAGCTGAAGTAGCGGCGCAAATGGCATAATCCTTTAGGATTATTTCTTTATTATAAGAAGAGTTTTTCTCTTCTTATTCCTCCTTTTAAGTAAAACCCCCTTATAATCTCTTCTAAAAATAAGTTTGAAATATAATGCAATTATTAAACGCTAAAGATTTAGCACATAACTTCGATTATCCTCTTTTTGATGAGATAAATCTTTCTCTTGATTCTCATGAGTCCATGGCAATTATAGGTGCTAGTGGAAGTGGAAAGTCAACCTTATTACATATTCTTTCTTCTTTGCTAAAGCCAAATACAGGTACTGTTGAACTCTTTGGAAAAGATATATATGCCCTCAACAAAGATGAAATGGTCGCTATTCGTAAAGATGAGATAGGCATGGTCTTTCAATCACATTATCTTTTTCGTGGATTCTCAGGATATGAAAACCTTGAAGTGGCAGCTATCTTAAGTAACAACAATATCAATGAAGATTATTTAAAGAGTTTAGGCATAAATGAAGTCATTCATCAAAAAGTCACTGAACTTTCAGGCGGACAGCAACAACGTGTTTCTATAGCACGGGTCCTGACAAAAAAACCACGTCTTATTTTTGCAGATGAACCCACAGGTAATCTGGATAACGAAACAGCACTTGATGTTATGGATCTATTTAAAGAGTATATTCGCAGTGAAGATGCAGGTATGGTACTCGTGACACATGAAAAAAATCTTGCAATGGAATGTGACCATGTGTATAAGCTAGTTGATCATAAACTTGAAAAGATAAAATAGACACAAGGGAAAAGATGGAAGTCGTTGAGTTTCTAACACCAGCAAATGTTGTTGGCTTTTTACTTCTATTTTTTCGTTTTGCGGGTCTGTTTATCATGGTTCCTGTCTTTTCACATATGTCTATACCTGTGACTTTGAAAACATCTATGGCATTTGTTTTTACAGTGCTTTTTTTCTCCAATATGCCACCACTTCTTTTAGAAGTCACCACATTAAATGTTGTTTTAGCGATTATAAGTGAGTTTCTTTTAGGTTTTACAGTCGGTCTAATGTTGCAACTTGCTATGCATATTATGACCTTTGCAGGTATACAAATATCTTTTATTATGGGGTTTTCAATGGCCTCTGTAATGGATCCGCAGTCAGGTATATCTATGCCTATTATCTCAAACATATTAGCTCTTCTGTCGTTGATGATTTTTTTAGCCTTAAATGGACATCATGTCGTTCTTTTGTTTGTTAATGAGTCTTTGCAAGAAGTTGCTTTGGGCGGTTTTATGATCAACGCGCAGATTTTTGATTATATGCTGCGTGCTACGAGTAATATGTTTGTGGTTGGCTTCATGATAGCTTTTCCAATTATAGCCTTGTCTCTTTTGGCAGATATAATCTTTGGTATGTTAATGAAGACAATGCCACAGTTTAATCTACTTGTTATTGGGTTTCCAATTAAAATTATGGTGGCGTTTGTAGTCATTATTGCTACCTTAGCAACATTTATGGGAATTTTTAAAGCAGAGATGTTTGAAGCACTAAATAGTTTGAATATAGTATTTTAATACACCTTGCTTCGTGGCAATAAGGTCTTAAAAAGTGCATGGCAATTTTGTTTATGATAATGTGCAAATGAATATTCTTCTCTCAAGCGTTTAGAATTGATATCGGAACTTAGTGAAAAAAGTTCTTGATTGTCTATACACACAAGCGAACCATGAATTGTGTTTGAGTCTTTAAATGGAAGTAAGGTGTAGAGTGAGACGTGTTTCAATAGTGAAAGTTTAAGTACTTGATTTTCATTAGAAATTGGTGCTTGCGTAATAATCGTTAATGGGAGTTTTTTCTTTGATAAGGCTTTTAAGGTTTTAATTAAGAGATAATCATTTAGATTAGGGGTAAAGATATAAACATCTTCTTTTGCATTTTGAATGTTTTTGTTTAGTCTATGCATTAGGTACTGGGCATCATCGGGAAGTAGAAAAGTTTCTTGAGAATATAAGATTAATGGCAAAAAAAGTAAAAGTCGAAGCAAGTTTCTTTCCTTTATACTATATCTTGATATTTTTTAGCTAGAATATATTTAGATAAATATAATCACAAAGTAATTATATACCAAAAGGCTGTTGCTATGAAGATACTCCTCATTAATGAGAACCCAGTTGTTGGAAAACTTGTCACCTTAAGTGCTCAAAAAACAGGTGATGAACTTATACCAGTAAGCTCTGTTGAGGAAGTTGAAGAGGGTACATATGATCTTGTCTTAGTAGATGACGGTTTCTATACACCTGAGCTTATGGAAGAATTAAATGCCAAGGTAAAGATTGTACATAGCTGTTTTATAGGCTCTCGTACGACAGAAAAGCCTGGTACCTTTACACGTGAATTGAAAAAACCTTTTTTACCTACAGACTTGGTGGATACCTTCATGGAGATATCCGCAAAAACTGAATCAATGGATCAGGCTGAAAGTGATGATTTTATTGTTGATGAGGATGAAGAGATTGACACCTTGTCTGAGATAGATGATCTAGATGAAACTGGAGGCCTTGAAGAGATTGCACAGATGCAAGATCTAGACAGCTTGGATGAAGATGATTTAGAATTGATAGACGATACATTAGATGACTTAGAAGAGACATCAGCCGATATTGATGATGAGCTCGAAGATACAAGTTTAGATGAATTGCTTGACGAACTTGATGATGAGTTGGCTGAGGATAAAAGTGAAAGCATCTTAGATGAAGAAGATGTAAAAGAGGTTAAGAGTCTTCTTGAAG
>JBFFDB010000070.1:0-5423 GCA_041559595.1 Sulfurimonadaceae bacterium | reverse complement strand
CTGCATGCAGCAAGACGATGTCCCACCCGCACCCGTAATTGAACACAAACACGGGAATATCAAAGAATGTTGTTCCCTGCGACTGAAGTTGATTGCCCACCACATGATGCAAGGCTGTGGCAAGACCAGCGATCAAGACCGGACGGAAGTCTTTGTAAACACTTAAAAAAGCGATACAAACAAAGATGTGAAAATGCATCTCTATGCGTCCGAGATGCTGTTGTATAAAGATCATCGGATAGAACATCAGCAGAAGCGCAAATATCATACGGCTCGCCGGTGTTGCCTTTAAAAAGACATAAACAACTACGGCAACTACTGAGATCAGAGCACCATTGGCAAAACCGAACAGGTAGGTGTTAAAACTTACAGCCGTCACACTCGATGCGATCAACCAATGCACCAGCAGAAGGACAAGCATCACCTTATCACCATAAAGGTGGTCTTGTTTTAATTCAGCTTTGATATGGCCTTTTAATATACGGTCTAGTTTCATTCAAGATCCTTTATGAGGTCGTTTACCACTGTATCTTTGTCATATGGTGTATTAATGTAAATATTGTTCAGATAATAATTGTCACTCGTGCCCTTATGCACAAAGTACAAAAACTGCGTATGCTCTATCTCATCAGAGTCTAAAAGACTGTGTGAATAATAAGCCTGAAACATTCGTAGAGTCGTTAGAAGGCTTTGCTTCTCATAGGTGACTCCCTTGAAATCAGGGTGAAAACTATTCGCGTAGACATCAGCCTCCTGCGTAGACATCGTCGATTGGAGGTTGATGAAGAGAACACTCAGCTTATCTGTCTGACTTTTTTCAACAAAATCCTTGTATATTTCGGTTATCTCTTGAAGCCTGGGAGTACAAACGGTAGGGCATCCGACATAACCAAAAAAGACCAAAGTGTGTTTCTCAAGATCAGGCGTCCCTTCTGGAAACACAACCGGTTTATGGACATGTAAACGACCTTTATTGATCGCATTTTCATTGTTGAATGCAAGCAAGGCAAAGACACAAAGTACTATTACCACAGACAAGGCTATGCTTATTTTCAATCTTTCTTCTGTAAACATCAGGTCTTCGTCTCCTTAAAGAAATTACTATTAAAAATAATTATACATGTTAAAGATTAATTGATTTAAGCAAGAATTTACGTACAAAAACTCTAAAGCATACGTTAAGTAATATAACTATTTCCTGACATTAGTCTTTAATAAACATTGTGAAATTTTCATCTTAGAAGACTTCTGCTAACATTGCAAAAACTAAAAGTGAAACTATGACATTAAGTGTTTTTACAAATACCCAGATCATCTCTTTAAAAGATGGCGCTGCAGATATGTTTATGAACTATGTTCTTACACCCGATGAGTCTCGTCAGATTCAGGCTGTTCAAACTTATGAAGAGGCTATGATGACACGTGCCATTAACCTTCCTCTAACCAATGGTATTGATGAAGTTAACAAAAAGATGATTTTAGCTGGTCTAGCTGATCTAGAAGTAGGAAATAGATTCTTATGTAATGGTGCAGAAATCACAGACCTTGACTCCCCTGAAGCTGGCTACTACCTACGTCTTGTCGGTAATCTTAATAATGGTCAGGACTTAACGCCTGAACAAGCACAGGTTAAAACGAGAGTAGAAGAAAAAGACTTTACGGTAATGTCTAAGGTAGAAGAAGATACTGAAAAGCCTGGGTTAGAGTAGCTCTTTGGGCGCTGCCCAAAAGAGTTTAAAAGTATTAGAAACGGTAACGAAGGTTAGCGTAGATATAACGACCTGGTTCGTTCATTAGGATAACATCTGTACCATCTGATAAAAGTGTTAGATCTTCATATGTATTTGTAACTGCATAGGTGTGATCAAAAACATTATCCATACCTAGTGTAATATCAAAACCATTTGTCAAATCTCTATTCCACTTAATGTTTGCAATTGCATAACCTGAGATTTCCTGTTCACCATTATCACTATCAATGTTTCCCCAATTATCTGCAGCAATCAGTTCAACCTTAGTACTAGTCATATCGGTATCATAATTAACGGCTACATTGACTTTTAACGGGGAAATCTCTGCCAAATCTCTGTCAGTTTGAGTAGCCAAAGGTGCATCTTTTTTACCACGTTGATACGCTAGACCTGCATCAAATGAAAGTGCGTCTGTAGCCGCATAAAAAGTACTGACTTCTACACCATAAACTTTTGCATCAACATTTTCAAATCTATTAGTTGTTTGACTTGCATTATAAGCGATAAAATCTTTTAGCCATGAATGAAAAACTTTCATCTTTACATTGGCGTTTGTATACTGTTTTTTTACACCAAGGTCTATCTCATAGTTTTTTGTTTGATCTAAATTCGGTGTACCAACTACTGGCTGTGTCATTCCCATCGCTTCTTTGAAATAAAGTTCTCTTGCATCTGGAACACGTGTTGATTTACCAGCTCCTACAAAGTATTGTGTACCTTTTTCAGCATTATATGTCGTAAATAGGTACCCATTTAAAGAGCTGTATTCATTGTCTGACAAGTCCCCTGCATGACTAATAGAAGTGTCGTCATAACGTAGCCCAAAATCAAGGTCTAATTTACCAACACTCTGTTCAAGTTTAGTAAATACTGCAATATTTTCCGTATCTACGTCATCAATACTTTTTCTGCCCGTAATACTGCTCATCGTTCCATATTTTATATATGAACCATCCCAGTTCCGACGACTTGCATCTAAACCAATTGTCAAATCAGCTTCACCTAAACTCATCAAATTTTTGAGTTTTAAACCATCAACAGAAGTTGTTAGCGCACTAATCATTTCATTTACAGAGTTAGTTCCAGATTTCATTCTATACTTTGTTGACATCGGATGATCAACTTCTGAATGATACGCTTGAAAATCTAACTTTTTAGAAAATGTGCCCATACCTGTGATTGAATACTCTAAGTTATAGATATCAGAATCATCATAAAGAGCGTCCATACCACTTGAAGCATATAAGATGTCATCACTTCTATTAGCTGTATAACTCAGTCTAAGTTCTTGGTTATCGGTTGGATTAAAGAAAAGTTTACCCATAAAGGTTTTTTTATCATAGGCATCCATATCTTTATATTGTGCTTGATAAGAATTAGGAGAAGTAGTACTTCCATAATAATTATCTATCTGATCAGAGAATGTATTTCCATCCCCATCTTTATACTGTCCACTTGTCTCTTTAGATGCAGATAGCAGTACACGAACCTTGTCTGTTCCACCACTTACTGTTGCAGAAACTTTTTTCTGATTAAAGCTACCCACATTTAAGTTGACTTCTCCAGAAAGTTCTTTGCTTGGTTTTTTTGTTTTGATATCAACAAGACCGCTCAGTGTTCCGAAGTTCTCTACATCATAAGGTCCTTCTTTAACTTCAACACTTTCGATATTATTTGTGAGGATATGAGAAGTCGCTGGGTCCATTCTATTTGGACAAGCACCGTATGTCTTTGTCCCATCGGCTAAGATATTAATATTGTCTTTTTTCTGACCACGAAGGATGATATCATTTGCAATACCACTACGACGCACTAAAGAGATACTTGGCACACTCTGTGTTAGTGACTCAGCAAGGTCAGCTGACTTTAGTTCTTCACCACTGATGTCATTGATTTTTACACTGTTTACTTCAGCTTCTACTTGAACTGATTGTAGCTCAATTGTTTCTGCCATTAAAAGGGGGCTAAGTGCTAGAGATAACACTAGGCTTTTATTTATTAGTTTTTTCATCATACTTCCTTATATGAAAGCATTCTAGAAAAAAAGTGTTACAAAAGTATTAATTGTTATCTTTAGGCTTCCATTTAAGCTCTATACTTGTGCCTGTGTTGAGTTCTGAGTCAATGCTCAAGTCAATATTGTACTCTTTACAGATCATCGCGACTATGTTGAGGCCTATTCCAAAGCCACCTACCGTATCATTGGCTCTTTTGTATCGTTGAAATACGGTAGCCAACTTATCTTCTGGGATACCTATACCTGTGTCTGATATTCTTAAAAAGCCCTCTCTCACCTCGACTTTGATATCTCCATCGATTTTATTGTATTTAATCGCATTAGAGATGATGTTATCCACCAAACGCCCCAACTTGTTCCTATCCATAAATACACTAGAATGTTCATGTATATCTTTTATAAAGTTGATCTGCTTTTGATCCATAGTGATCCTAAAATAATCGACCCGTTCACATACAAAACGAGAAAGGTCAATCATCTCATCTGTTACCGCTATATCATGGTGTAAGACAAGATAGGTCAAGTCATTATAGATATTTGAAATAGTGCGTGCTGCAATATCTATACGGCGAATCTTTCTTGCCTCTTTTTCCGGCAGATTTTCAAGGTGTATGCCTTCTATATTAGTAACAATGACTGAAACAGGGGTATTTAACTCATGTGTTGTGTCTTTTATAAAGTCATCAAGAAGTGCAATAGACTGACGCATAGGACGCAAAAAAATCCACAAGAGGTTTACTCCCACAAGGGTAATAAAGATGAAAATTAATGTCCCGTAAAGAAACATATCTCCAAGCATCGCTTTCCACCATAGTCGATTATCTTCCGTCTCATAGACCAGATACTTCACATCCATATCATTAGGGCCAACGCGCACGACAAAATGCACATAATCCCCATCCAAGGAGACAAATTTAGAAAAATCGATACGTTCATCTAAAATATAAGAGGCCAAAGCTTTTTTATTGCTATCAAATATAGCGGTGCGATAAGCAAGGTTTTTAGGCAACTCATCACTTGAGTCTATGTAATGATAGAGCATATTAGGATAATATGTCTCATTTACTAACTGCATAGAAAGTCTATGTTCAGCCAACATCTTCTCTTTCTCATTCTCATAATAGATACTAGCCAGCAGGACTAAGATAATCATCCACATCAGCGTATATAATATAAAAAAGCCTCTGAGTGATTTAAATTCAGGCGAACTTATAGCCGTAGCGTTTAATGCTAACAATTCTATCCTTTCCTATGATCTTTCGAAGGTTTTTAATATAGGTGCGTAAGGCATCATCACTAGGGTCTTCATCAAACCCCCATAAATGCTCATAGATCACCTCATGGCTGATCTGCTCATTTGGATGCTGCAAAAAAAGCTTTAACAAACGTTTCTCTTTATTATGGATAGATATCTTTTCGCCTTGACGTAAAAGTTCATCTGCTTTGATGTCATAAGAAAGGTCTGTATCGATCTCTAAGGTCTCGTTAGGATTATGGTAGAAGTCACGCTTGACAATATTGTTAATACGAAGCAAAAGTTCTTTTAGAGCAAAGGGTTTACGTATATAATCATCACATCCGCTTTCAAAGCCTTTAGAAAGGTCCTCCATTGAATTCAAAGAGGTAATAAAGATTGCCGGTGTCGTTGTTCCTTG
>JBFFDB010000069.1:0-5516 GCA_041559595.1 Sulfurimonadaceae bacterium | reverse complement strand
AGTTAAAGACGAGACTGCCTTCGCTAATGCATTAGTTGCATTTGAAAAAGCAGATACAATCAAGTTCACTTCTACTATCACCAATGAAGAAGCACATATTCTTCAGACTCTAAAAGAGACTAAGGGTTACAAGCTTATAAATCCTGAAGCGAAAGCTTTCCAGACTTTCTTAAAAGATTATTCTGAGATCTCAGGAACAGCTGTATACGGATCAGACCTAAAAGTGGCTCATGACAGTAACTTCATTGTATCAGTTGGATCTGCTCTTAAAACAGATAATCCAAATGCACGTTATGCATTTAATAACTCAATGACAATGAATAAGGGTGCTGGTTTATACTTCCATCCAGTAGTTGATCCTGTTATCAATCAAATGGGTAAATCGGTTATGTCTATCAACCATGCTCCACTTCAAGAAGAAGCAGCGCTTTATCTGATCTTGGACCTATTTGCTAAGAAAGAAGCACTACCAGCTTCTGTAACTGAGTACCTTGCGAGTTTTCACTCAACTAAGACGATAACTGTTGAAGAGACGATCAAAGAAAAAGTTGTTGAAATCGTTAAAGAGATGAAAGTAAATGAAGAGACAGGTGAAGAAGAAGAGGTAGAAGTAGAAAAATCTACGATGGTTCCAAAGAAAGTTTCTAAGGAAGTTGAAGTAGATGAAAATCGTCTTCTTGAGATCTTAAACGCACCAAAAGACTTTACTGAAAAGATGGCAAAATTCTTAGCTAAGAAAGATGCTTTCTCTTTAATCGTTGGACCGGATCTTTATACTCACCCAGCATCTAAAAACCTTGCTCGTTTATGTGCATTGATTGAAAAGTACACTGACTTTGAATTAGTAATGATCCCTACATTGACTAATTCACTAGGTGTATCTCAAATCTGTGACCTTGATGATGAAGCTGGTTCTTATGCTGTTGGTTACAACACTGAAGCTGACTTTGTATTATCTGCTCTTGGAGATGGCGACTTAGATATGCCAGCTATGAACCAGCAAGAAGGTACGATGACATCAATTAACAAGCGTGTAAATCCTACAAATGCTGCTCTTGGCTATGGAGGATATGTTCTAAATGACCTTGCAAATGCACTGGGTATGAATGCAGCACTTACTATTGATTATACTGAAGCACTTCCAACTGCAAAAGGTTTCAAAGCTGAGAAGTTTGATAACCTTCCAAACCATTATGAAAATGATGGTACTGAAAAGCGTGGTTACCTTCTTGATACGGTAACAGTTGCAACAGGTTCTGATGAAAACGTTGAAGCTTGTATCGATACTTCAGTAGAAAAAGCACTTTACCTTGCTAATCCTGTTCGTCAGTTCTCTGACTTTACAGCTAAGGCACACCAATCTAAAGAGAAACCAGGTCTTCATGCATCTAAGTCTTACTTAGATGCAAATGGTATCTCTGAAGGTGACAAAGTAAAAGTTACTACGGCTAAGGGTAGTGTTGAAGTAGAAGTAAGCCATGATCATTTCATTGATGGTGAGATTGCTTATCTTACAACATTTGATTCTAAACTAAAATCAGAAGCACTGTTTGACGGATACCGTTTCACTACAGCTTCAATTGAAAGGGTATAAATATGGATACAGCATATTTAATTGAAACGGTTATCAAGATCGTTGCTATTTTAACTGTGTTTTCTGCACTTGCGGGTCTTGGAACTTACTTTGAACGTAAGGTTCTTGCATTCATGCAAAGACGTCTTGGGCCAATGATTGTTGGACCTTACGGACTTGCACAAGTGGCGGCTGATGGTATTAAACTGTTCACTAAAGAGGATATTATCCCTACAAATGTTGTAGCGCGTATCTTTAAATTAGCACCAGTGATTACAGCAGCTACTGCATTCATGGCAGCAGCAGCAATTCCATTTTTGCCAAGTTTTACAATTGGTGAGTATACAGTTAATCCAATTGTTGCAGATGTTAACGTTGGTGTGCTTTATGTACTAGCAGTAATGGCAGTTGGTTTTTATGGTCCACTTCTTGGTGGTATGGCTTCAGCAAATAAGTATTCACTTCTTTCTGCAGCACGTGGTGCGGCTGTGTTTATCTCTTATGAGGTAATCACAGGTCTGTCACTTATCGCACCATTGATGATGGTAGGTTCTTTCTCCCTGATCGATCTTAACAACTTTCAAATAGAAGGCATGTGGATGGTCGTGTATCAGCCAGTTGCAATGGTTCTTTTCTTGATTGCAGGTTTTGCAGAGACAGGGCGTACACCATTTCACTTAGTTGCTAATGATCATGAGATCATTGATGGTTTTGGTACGGAATACTCTGGTATGCGTTGGGGTCTGTTCTTCATTGGTGAGTATGCAAATATGTTCTTCTACGCGTTCTTGATCTCAATCATCTTCTTTGGTGGTTTTGGTGATGGTTCTGTAGCCGGTGCATTTGCACTTTTAGGAAAAGTTTCTTTCTTTTTCTTCTTCTTCTTATGGACACGTGCAGCGTGGCCAGATATAAGACCAGATCAATTGATGGCCTTATGTTGGAAAATTCTAATGCCACTAGCAGTGATTAACGTAGTTATCACTGGCTTTGTGTTGATGTTTTAAGGGTATATGATGAGTAAATTACCAAGTCTAGAAAATTTTAAAGATAGAAATGTAACCGAAGGGTCTGCATACTATAAGGTTGATATTGAAGAATACCCAACAACTGGTTGGGATAAATTCAAGCAAGTTGTAAATCGTACATTTAGATTAGAACTATTTGTTGGTTTATGGGTTGTACTACGTGAGATGTTCAAGTTTGACATTCATACTGTTCAATACCCTGCAGAAAAGTTGCCTATTGGACCACGTTACCGTGCTGTTCATGAAATGCAACGTCTTTGGGAATCAGGTACTGAACGCTGTATCGGTTGTGGCCTTTGTGAAAAGATCTGTATCTCTGATTGTATCCGTATGGACACTAAGATTGATGAAAATAGTCGTAAAGAAGTTACTGAGTATACGATTAATCTTGGTCGTTGTATCTTCTGTGGTTATTGTGCAGAAGTATGTCCAGAACTTGCAATTGTTCATGGCGGACGTTATGAGAATGTATCTGAGCAACGTGCACACTATATTGGTTTTGAAGATATGCTAACACCACTTGATATGGCTATCTCTGGTAAAGTGGCTGAGTACCCAGGTTTTGGTGCAATTACACCACATGAAGACGAGCGCGTAAAAACTACGCCGCTTGCTTACTAAGGAGAATTGAATGTTTGAAGCAACAGCTTTTTATCTATTTGCATTTTTAACGGTATCGATGTTCTACATTACTGTAACAACAAAACATGCCTTATATGCACTAACAGCGTTGGCAGCTGGGATGATCTTCATCTCTGCCTTTTTCTTTATCCTTGAAGCAGACTTCATGGGTGTTGTTCAGCTTATCGTTTACTCTGGAGCTGTAATGGCTTTATATGCATTCGGTATGATGTTTTACGATACTACACGTGAACTACATGAGAAGCAAGGTAATAACACTCTAGTATTTTTACTAAGTGGTATTTCTGCTCTTATCGTTGTTGCAATGGTTGCAGCACCACTTGTTGGAAACAATATCGAAGCACATTACCCAATCGTTGAAGGTATTGGTAACTCACAAGCAATCGGTATGGTTCTTTTCACTAAGTACCTTGTACCATTTGAAGTTGCAGCAGTAATGTTACTTGTTGCAATGATCGCTGGTATTGTTATGGCGGGTAAAAAAATGGATGAGTCTTATTCTGAACTATCAGAAGAAGAGATTGATACTAAAAATGCGGAGGGTATTGCATAATGGAAATCACTTTAACTCATTATCTCGTTCTTTCAACAGTACTTTTTTCAATTGGTTTGATTGGTGTTATGCGCCGTAAAAACCTTTTGATGCTGTTTTTTGCTACAGAGATATTATTAAACGCGGTTAATATCGCTCTTGTTGCGATTTCACACTTTTATGGTGATTTTACAGGTCAAATGTTCGCATTTTTCATTATCGCTATTGCTGCTTCTGAAGTTGCAGTTGGTCTTGGTCTTCTTGTTCTATGGTTCAAACGCTATAACACAATCGATCTTGATAACATGACATCGATGAAAGGTTAATATAAATGGAATTATATTTATATATCGCACTTTTTGCTCCACTGGTAGGTTCTCTTACTGCTGGGCTTTTCGGTGCTTCTAAAAAGACACTGTTTACAGGTGTATTCGCATCAGGTATGTTGTTCGCTTCTTTTATGAGTTCACTTCTACTACTGATTCAAGTTCTTGATGGTAATACTTACCATGTTGAGATGATGACATGGATTGCTACAGGTGATTTGTTTGTTCCATTTGGTTTTGTAGTTAATCAAGTCACCGTAACGATGATGATGGTTGTTACAACAGTTTCTACTGTTGTTCACGTGTACTCGATCGGTTATATGGATCATGATAAAGCATTTAACCGTTTCTTCGCTTACTTAAGTGCTTTTGTTTTCTCAATGATGGTTCTTGTAATGAGTGATAATCTTCTTGGCCTATTTATTGGTTGGGAAGGTGTTGGTGTGTGTTCTTGGTTACTTATTGGTTTTTGGTATCACAAAGAGAGCGCAACGTGGGCAGCAAATGAAGCATTCATCATGAATCGTATTGCTGACCTTGCTATGCTTGTTGGTATCTTTATTCTTTACTGGAACCTGGGTACACTTCAATATGATGGTATCTTTGCTCAAGTAGCTTATGCTGATCATGATATGCTTGTAACTGCAGCAGCTTTCTTGTTTGTTGGAGCAATGGGTAAATCAGCTCAGTTCCCACTTCATACATGGCTTGCAGATGCGATGGAAGGTCCTACTCCGGTATCGGCACTTATCCACGCAGCGACTATGGTAACAGCGGGTGTTTATCTTGTTGTTCGTATGAATCCTATGTATGACCTTGTTCCAGAAGTAAGTATTGTAATCGCTAGCCTTGGTGCTTTCGTTGCAATGTTTGCGGCAACAATGGCGCTTGTAAATCGTGATATGAAACGTATCATCGCATACTCTACACTTTCTCAGCTAGGTTACATGTTTGTAGCTGCTGGTCTTGGTGCTTACTGGGTTGCATTGTTCCACCTTATGGCTCACGCATTCTTTAAAGCACTCTTATTCCTTGGTGCTGGTAATGTTATGCATGCTATGGATGATGAGCTTGATCCATTTAAAATGGGTGGTCTTAAAAAGGCAATGAAAGGCACATGGATTATGATGACATTGGCATCTGTTGCGCTTGCTGGTATCTTCCCATTTGCTGGTTTCTTCTCTAAAGATTTAATCTTAGAAGTTGCATTTGTTGAGCATCACTATATTTTATACACGGTTCTTTTATTAACTGCAGGTCTAACAGCGTTTTATTCTTTCCGTCTTACAGCGCTTATCTTCCACGGTGAAGAGCGTTACAAATTGTTTGGATTTCACCCGCATGAAGCATATAAATATATGTTAGTGGCAATGAGCCCACTTCTTGTTCTTGCTATCATCGCAGGTTTCTTATTT
>JBFFDB010000068.1:0-5525 GCA_041559595.1 Sulfurimonadaceae bacterium | reverse complement strand
AAGTAATGGTGATATCAAAGAGATCATTATGGTTGGTGGATCTATCCGTGTTCCAAAAGCACAAGAGATGGTTTCTGCATACTTTGGCGGTAAAGAGCTTAACAAGTCAGTGAATCCTGATGAGGTTGTTGCTGCAGGTGCTGCGATCCAAGGTGGTGTTTTACGTGGAGATGTTAAAGATGTACTTCTTCTTGACGTTACACCTTTATCACTTGGTATTGAGACACTTGGTGGTGTTATGACTAAGATCATTGAAAAAGGTACGACGATTCCGGTTAAGAAATCTCAAGTATTCTCAACTGCTGAAGATAACCAACCTGCTGTTTCTATCTCTGTAGGTCAGGGTGAGCGTGAATTTGCTAAAGATAATAAATCATTAGGTTTATTTGAACTTAGCGGAATTCCATCGGCTCCACGTGGTGTGCCTCAAATCGAAGTAACATTTGATATTGATGCCAATGGTGTACTAACTGTTACTGCTGCTGATAAGGCAACAGGTAAGTCTCAAGATATCAAGATTACAGGTTCGTCAGGTCTTTCTGATGAAGAGATTGAAAAAATGGTTCAAGATGCTGAGAAGAACAAAGCTGAAGATGGTAAGCGTAAAGAGATGGTAGACTTACGTAATCAAGCAGATGCACTTGTTGCTCAGACTGAGAAGACATTGACTGAAATGGCTGAACAAATTGAAGCTGATGAAAAAACTCAAATCGAAGATGCAGTAACTGATCTTAAAGAGACACTAAAAGATGAGTCTGCTACTAAAGAGCTACTTGAGTCTAAGGTTAAGACTTTAACTGAAGTTTCTCACAAGATGGCTGAAAAAGCTTATGCTAAAGAACAAGGTGAAGGTGCACCAGCAGATGCTAAAAAAGCAGATGATGATGTAATCGACGCAGAAATCGAATAGTAAACTAGAAGGAAGATATCTTCCTTCTATACTCCTTTAAACAAAACACTACTTTTTTAAACAATATCTCATTAATCAATTATTTACTTAAACATATTAGAATCTCTTATAACAAAACTCTTGGGGAGAAAATTATGAAATTATCTAGACTACTTGTATTGGTTTTATTACCACTGTCTGTCTTTGCAACGGACTTTCATGACGCAGTAAATGAGGGTGACTTGATGTCTGCACAAAAGCTTATCGATAAGGGCACAAACGTTAATATAAAGATGCCTAATGGGCGTACTGCCTTGCATATTGCTGCTTTTCATGGAAATATAAAGGCACTTCATTTTCTACTAAGTGCCAATGCAGAAGTAAATGCCCGTGCGAATGATGGGATCACTCCTCTTCACAGAGCTGCTGAGGGTGGAGATGTTGAAACAATAAAATTACTTTTGGATAAGGGGGCAAAGATCAATGCAAAGAGTAATAATCTTGCAACTCCTTTACATATAGCTGCTTATATTGGAAATGAAAAAGCAACAGCTTTTTTAATTCAACATGGAGCAGATATAAATGCAAAAAACAAAGATGGAAACACAGCTCTTGATGAAGCAAAAGATGCTGAAGAGGTTAAAACGATTCAAGCACTTAACGCTATCGCTCTTAAATAAAACACACCCCTTTTTACATATATCCTAAAATAGATGATATTAAGTCATCTTTGTTAGGCATATTGATATAATAAGCCACATTACTATAATAAATCATTTATAAAAGAGACGATCATGGAAAAATTTCTAGAAGAAGCTAAGTTCGCAAGTTCAGTGTTTTCTGAGCTTGGTGGAGCTGATAAGAATCGTATATTGCATGAAATGGCAGATGCAATTGAAGCACATAAAGACGAAATAATTTCGGCGAATAAACTTGATATGATAGATGCCGATAAAAATAATCTAACTTCAGCACTTAAAGATAGGCTTTTACTTGATGCAACACGTATTGAAGCGATGGCAACGAGCGTAAGAGAGATCTCTGCACTAAAAGAACCTGTTGGTCGCGTACTTGATGGATGGGTACTAGATAATGGTATCAAGGTTGAAAAAGTAACTGTGCCAATTGGTGTAATCGGTATTATTTATGAGTCACGTCCAAATGTTACTTCTGATACAGCGGCACTGTGTTTTAAAAGCTCAAATATTTGTATCTTAAAAGGTGGAAAAGAAGCTGAAAACTCAAACAAAGCCATTGCTAAGGTACTCAAAGACGTACTTATTAAAAATGACTTACCAAGTTCACTTATTTCACTTCTTCCTGACAGTTCACGCGAGGGAGTGGCCAAGCTTATTAAGATGGACAAATATGTAGACCTAATCGTGCCAAGAGGCGGAGAAGGACTTATTCGTTATGTATGTGATAACGCTTCTGTTCCTGTGGTTAAACATGATAAGGGTCAGTGCCATACTTATATAGATAAGGATGCATCAGTGCCGATGGCGATAGATATTGCCATTAACGCGAAGACAGATAGACCAGGGGTATGTAATGCGATGGAAACACTCCTTGTTCATGCAAGCCTAGCCCCTTTGATCTTGCCTAAATTAAAAGAAGCATTTGATGCAAAAGGTACCATTCTCAAAGGATGTGAGATCACTCAAGAGATTATTAAGGCTGAACATGCAGGGGATATTGAGTTCCATACAGAGTATTTAGAAAACATCTTAAATATTCGTGTAGTAGAAGATGTTCAAGGTGCTATCAAGCATATTAGAGAGTATGGCTCAGGACACTCAGAAGCCATCGTTACTGAAAACTACACGGTGGCGGAAAAGTTTTTAAACACGGTAGACGCGGCAGCTGTTTATGTTAATGCATCAACACGCTTCACTGATGGGGGTGCATTTGGTTTTGGAGCAGAAGTAGGTATTAGTACGAATAAACTTCATGTTCGTGGACCAATGGGAATAGAAGGTCTAACGACTTATAAATTTAAGCTCTATGGCTCAGGACAGACTCGCTAGTGAGTGTCTTAAGTGTTGTTAATCTAGACTTTGGTTATGACAAAGATAAGCTTTTGTATAAAGACTTTTCACTGAGCATACAAAAGGGTGAGATAAAGACAGTCGTAGGTCCTAGTGGTTCGGGTAAAAGTACATTACTTGAACTAATTGTAGGTAATCTCAACCCTGTGAAGGGAGAGATTGAAAAAGGACGTATAGCACAAGTCTTTCAAGACCCTTATAGCTCTTTTCATAACTCTTATTCTATACTCAATCAAATTCAAGATGTGGCTTCTTTGGATGAGATGGATAGTTTCTTAGCAGAGATGAATTTAGAACGAAGTCTTCTGGATAAAAAGCCTTTTGAACTCTCAGGCGGACAACTCCAACGCGCTTCAATTTTAAGAGCACTCTTGATGAAGCCTGAACTGCTTCTACTGGATGAGCCGACCTCTGCATTGGATAATGTGATACAACTGGACGTAATGAAACTCTTACTAAAGCATCTAGACAAGGTCGGTATGTTATTGATCACGCATGAACTGGAACTTGCCTCATGGTGTTCAGATGAGATAATACAACTATGATATTGTATATACATGGTTTTGGCTCTTGTGGCAATTCAAATAAAACAAAATTGCTTGCTCAAAATTTTGATAAGTTTTTGGCTCCAGATATTCCTGTAGACCCTGATGAAGCTATCTTTTTTATTCAAAAGCTTATCTTGGACAATAATGTTACTATGCTTATCGGCTCGTCGTTAGGTGGTTTTTATGCGGCTTATTTTGCGCAGAAATTTCAAATAAAAACAGTTTTGCTTAACCCTTCCACACAACCTTTTATTACCTTGGCCCCTTATGTGGGCACAAATCAGTTTTTTTGCTCAGGAAAAACATTTGAATGGACAAAAGGACATATTGTTAAACTTATGCCTTATGCTATATCTAAAGATAGTATTCAAGCACCGGTCCTTGTTTTACTTCAAAAAGGTGATGAGGTCTTAGACTATCAAAAAGCAGCGTCCTTATATGAGAACTATCAGCTTGTCATTCAAGAAAACGGAAACCATCGTTTTGAAAACCTTGATGAGTACTTACAAAAAATACGTGAATTTTATCAGTAGTTTTTGCCGAAATCAGAAAAATATTTTTTTGGATGTTTATAAGAAAGTGTGATTTATTGTGACAGTTTTTTTAGAGTGTATAAAAATTTGTTATTTTATTTCATACTGTTTAAATGTTAAAAAAACGTAAAATTCTATAAAAAAGTGTCATTTTTCACCATTTATCCTCTATATCTTGCTTTTATGATGTTTATTTAAAATATATTCTATTAAATATTCTTCTTGTTAACTATTTGTTGTTAAAAAAACAATAAGTATTCATTGACTATAATCAGTAGTATTAGTTTTTATTATAAGGTAAGCAAAACGTATTTATTAATTTATTTTATAATTGTCTCTTTGATTGTCTCATATATAGATAGTAAAAGAAGTGTTATACCAGATAAGATAATCTTTCCAGCCTTTATAGGCTTGTTAATACTAAAGTACATCGATAATAGCCTTGTTTTTGAAGATTTGATAGCTATAGTGATTGTTTTGATCGTTTTTATAATTCCAATTGTTCTTAATATGGCATTTGGAGGAGGGGACTTAAGGTTTGGAGCCTTTTGTGCATTGTTTTTAGGACTAGAACCTATAGGGTCGTTTGTTTTACTTTCGGCTCTTGTACATTTGTGTGTCTTAATGATAATCAAGAAAAAGAGTTTTGGATTTGCTCCGGCAATGAGTTTGGGAGCATTAGGTTCATATATGATGGGGATATTATGAGAAAGGCCTCGGCAGCTATTGTTCCTCTTTTTCTAGCCATAATAAGTCTGTTTTGGTTTATCTGGTTTATGGGTGGAGCAAATGATAATTTACACCGCGTCAATGAAGTGGAAAATTTACAGCATCTGCAAGAACGTTTACTTGTGGCAGCGGTTAAACGCAGATATGAGTTAGCTGAAGCTGATCCATCTTTAAATGATGCCGAGTTAGACAGTGAAGTAGATACATATATAGATGAGATGATGGTCTTGAATAAAATTCATTAGTAGGGAAATGATGTGAAAAAAGTATTGTTAATTCTTAGTTTAGGGCTTGGATTATATGCAGTTACAACAACAGATACTAGTTTTGATGTTGAAAATGATGCGGGTAAAGATAAATTTGGAAATGCTCTTTATGAACGTAGTGTTACTATCAAAACGAATAATTTTAAGGTCGATAACTTTTGGGATAAGTTTCACAAAGATGGAAAAGGCCAATCCAATTATGCGAATGTCTCAAAGACTGGAACAGTTCGTATTAGTGTAGAAGCCACATCAATTTGTACACTTCATCCCGAACTTAACCCCAAGGCATGTTCAGGCCAAAAACCATTTTTACTTAATAATGAAGCTATTGATGGAGTAGGTCTAGATGAAACAATCACACTGCTTTTTCAAAAAGATTTTGAGGGTGCTACTCTTTTATATAACGAGTCTAACGGTTCAGTATTTTATCCTTTAGACGTAGGAAAGGACACCCCTTCATCCGAGTATGACAGAACTACTGACATGAACTTTATGAGCTTCTTCTCTAAGTT
>JBFFDB010000067.1:0-5648 GCA_041559595.1 Sulfurimonadaceae bacterium | reverse complement strand
TCTTCAAAGGGTAAAAATATTGCTCCACATATTAAAAACTTTGTTATGGTTTCTTCAGGTAAGGGTGGGGTTGGTAAATCAACAACTTCAGTAAACCTTGCTATTGCATTAGCTCAACAAGGTAAAAAAGTTGGTCTTTTAGATGCTGATATCTATGGTCCAAATATTCCTCGTATGATGGGTCTAGCTGGTGTTAAGCCAGAGATCCAAGGACAAAAAGTTATCCCACTTAAGGCATACGGCGTTGAAGTTATGTCAATGGGTTCTTTAATGGATGAGGGTTCGGCTCTAATCTGGCGTGGTGCTATGATCATGAAGGCAATCGAGCAATTTTTAAGAGATATCTTATGGTCTGAGTTAGACTGTTTAGTTATTGATATGCCACCAGGAACAGGTGATGCTCAGCTTTCGCTAGCTCAGTCCATTCCGGTAACTGCAGGTATTACAGTAACTACTCCACAGATGGTATCTCTTGATGACTCACGTCGTTCATTAGATATGTTCAAGAAATTGGATATTCCTATCGCTGGTATTGTTGAAAATATGTCAGGTTTCATCGCTCCAGATACAGGTGTTGAGTATGATATCTTTGGTAAGGGAACAACTCAGCCAATGGCTGATGAGTTTGATACTAATATTATTGCTGAAATTCCAATCGAACCAGCTGTTCGTACAGGCGGAGATGAAGGTAAGCCAGTTACTTTCTCTCAACCAGACTCTGAAACAGCTAAACGTTTCATGGGTGCCGCTGAAGCACTATGGGCTGAAATTGAGAAAATCAATGAAGCTGGTGGTGTTGATAATTCAGGCGTTCAGCCAAATACACCTCCAGGTGTATCTGCTTGTTCTACTGCAGCAGCTCCAAAAGCAGCTCCAGCAGCAGATGCTGGTGGCTCATGTGGTACTGGATGTGGCTGTCACTAGTCCCATCTTTTGTTTGGCCTTGGCCAAGCAGTTTTCTTTCTTCTTTTAAAAAACCTTCAAAAACTTTTCAATTACGCTAAAATTAATTTAGACTATTGTTGTATTTATAGATAAAATTGAGTACAAAGATGATGCAATGTTAAGTGTATTAGATGGTTTGTTTATATGTGGAGGCAAGTCTACAAGAGAAAGCGAAGGGTCTAGTACCCTTCAAACATCTCCGGCTTAAAGTGTACAATTCTATTTCGACCTGTATTTTTCGCTTCGTAAAGTGCAGTATCTGCATATTTAATGACTTTCCATATTGAGTCTGCATCATGAGGAAGCTTTGCTATACCAATACTGAGAGTCTTTTCTATGCTTTCGCTACCAATCACAAATTTCTTTTCTCTAAAACGTACATGTATATTAGAAGCGATTCTATCTGTTGCCTCAGGTGTTGTGTGTCGTAGAAGAACCAAGAACTCTTCACCACCATATCGTATAGCCATATCTGCTTCACGAATTGAGTCTTTTAAGATATCACTTAAGGCTTTGATAACAATATCACCAACATCATGACCATAGCTATCATTTACAAGTTTAAAGTAATCGATATCGATCATTAAAACATCATAACAGGTCTTGTCTCTTTGAATTTGAGCCTGTTCAACTTCTATATGCTCTTCTAAAAATCTGCGGTTGTACAGACCAGTGAGTCCATCACGTAAGGAAGAGTCGCGTAGGATATCCATCAGGATCTTACTCTCAATGACAGGCTTGGCTGCTTCAAGGTAGTTTTTAATACTTGTGATATTACTGCTGATTTCACCAAGTTCAGCTTTCTCTTTGGCCGAAATAGAAAGAATTAAAGAGTAATCATTATTGATAGCAAAAGGTAGACAGGCATACTCTACATTTCCATTTTGAGTACACGAAGCACAAAGGTCTGGAAAGTCAGTAGATATAATATCCGTTGACGTTCTATAAGCTCGACATTCTAAAGCATCACTGTCTGCCGTGTGATTACAAAAACTCTCTCCATCGGTTATAAAGAGTAGGTTTCTCTCTTTACGTGTATGATTGATCTCATACAGAGCAAAATGTTGTAGTTCAAACTTGTTCTTTAAAAGATGAGAAATACGTTTATATATCGAGTATTTATCTTTATCTAGTTCTATAGTCTTTTTGAATTTATAGATATCTGAAAGTTCATGAATAATACTTCTAGCTTCGTGAAGAGGGTCTGAACAAGAGATATTTGATCGCGAGACAAAACTTCGAAGTTCATCTTTAATACTGCCAAAAGCATCTTGCATCTTTTCAAAGAGCCCATTCATCTCATCTGCGACCTCTTTACCTTCACCTTTGATCTGTGTGGTAAATCGATGTGTAAAGTCACCTAGGTGCGCTTTTTTGATACCGTATTGCAGGTTAGCAAAGAGTTCCATATAAGGTCTGATGTAATGATTTGTTAAAAACAGAGCAATAATAATAAAGATGACATTAAGAGCAAAAATTCTTAACACCGTATACATACCAACATTACGTGTATGGCTAATATCAAACTCCATGCTGATAACGCCTAGAACATCACCTTCATTTACATGATGGCAGGCAAGGCAGTTTGGGGAGTCAATAGAAGAAGCAATATAAGGTATGGAAACTCTAAGATTAGCTGTATCAGAGTCTTCAGTAATTAGCTTTTCCATCACACCGTTTTTTAAGACCCTTGCATCCATTTCGTCTCGAGGTTCTTCTTTAGGCAGTCCTGGTCCGTACTCTTCATCCACCTTTGGTGAACGAACAATCCACAGTTTCTTTACATCATCATAATTTGAGATATTGGTTAAAAAAAGATTACGTTTATCCATGATCTCATTGACCATATGTGCGGTTAGACCATCTCGAACAATTTCAGCTGTCATATTAGACTTTTCAAGTGCATTGTTATAAGAGTAGTCTCTGAAGTTAACAGCAACGTTAATAATAGTTGCAGTGGCTAAAACAATAAGCATAAGGGCGATGATGATGAGGATTTTTTTGTTAGTATTCATGTAGGAGCTCTTTGAAAATATAAGTATTTATTATCAATGAGTATATCAAGTGAAGTTTAAAATATTTTTTACTTTGTAAAATTAAAGTAAAAATGTGAAATATTGTCACATTTTCACTTTAGTAGTAACAGTATTAGATCAAAAATTCGGATTTTATAAGTACAGCTATTCTACAGTAACTGACTTTGCAAGGTTTCTAGGCATATCAACATCATTTCCTAGACGAACAGATATCTCTAATGATAATACTTGTAAAACAACCATCATCTCAAAAAATTCATGCATATAATGACTACGCTCAGCAATCTTGATAAAATCATCAGCCTTATCAAATGCAACTGCGGAAATTGCACAAATAGTACTGTCACGTGCTGAAAGTTCCTCTACATTACTTTTAGTCTTTTCATATAAAAGGTTTGTAGGCATAAGCGCTATCGTAAAAAGTTCTGGATCAGCTAAGGCAATCGGACCATGTTTCATCTCACCTGATGGATATCCTTCAGCATGTAAGTATGAGATTTCTTTTAACTTAAGCGCGCCCTCAAGAGCAAGTGGAAAGAACACATCGCGTCCGATAAAGAAGAACCCATGTCCATGTAAATAGCGCTTAGACAGACGTCTGATCTTTTCATGCAGTTCATCTGTAACCATCACAGTAGAAGGTACTTCTCTAAGTAAGTTGATGTGTTCACTGATCTGTGTTGAATTCAAAGATGAACGAAGTTTTGCAAGATATAAAGATAACATCCAAAACACTACCATCTGTGTTGCAAATGCCTTAGTTGAAGCCACACCTTTTTCAATTCCTGCACGTGTCAAGATAGAAGCATCTGCCTCACGTACCATAGATGAGTTGTCAACATTACAGATAACCAGAGTTTTAAGTCCAGCTGTCTTAGCCATTTTCAATGTTTCTAAGGTGTCAGCTGTCTCACCACTTTGTGAAATAACAACAAAGAGTGTATCTGCAGACATTAAAGGCTCTTTATAACGAAACTCAGAGGCTATTTCCACAGAACAGCGTATCTTTGAATAACGCTCAAAAAGATAGGAAGCCGCAAGTGCAGAATGATATGAAGTTCCACAAGCACACAGCTTAATCTCATTGATACCTTCAAACAGGCTCTCATCTAACTCTTCAAAGTTCACAGCGTCTTCGCCTAAACGTCCCATTAAAGTATCAGATATAACTTGAGACTGCTCATAAATTTCTTTTTCCATAAAGAAACGGTAACCCTCTTTTTGAGCGGAAAGTTTTGAAGTTGGAAGAGCTTTTAAAACGGGTTTGATTTTTTTGTATGAACCATCAAAAATTTCTACAGCGTCTTCTGTTAGGTAACCATTTTCGCCATCATTTAGATAAATCACATCACTACATAACCCAATAAGTGGAGTGTCAGATGAAGCAAAGTGTTTTTCATTTTCATGTAGACCGATCAGCATAGGTGAACCATGTTTTGCAAAATAGATGGTATCTGATGAACATTTAGTGATAAGTAATATTGCGTAAGCACCTTCTAGTTCATCAAGAGTAGCTCTGAATGCTTTTTGTGGGTCTTTTAGTTTAAGTAAGTTTGATTCAAAGAGGTGAACAATAACTTCTGTATCGGTTTGAGATATAAAGTTTACACCTTCATTCTGAAGGCGTTGTTTAAGTTCTTGGTAGTTTTCAATAATACCATTATGTACAACATAAGAGTTTTCACCAATATGAGGATGGGCATTAAGTTCTGTAGGTTTTCCATGTGTTGCCCAACGTGTGTGACCGATACCAATAGAGAAGCCTTCAGGTTGGAAGTCTTGCGTCTTGTTTCTAAGGTTTTCAAGTTTTCCAACTGCTTTATAGATAGAAAAGTTTTTATCTTGAAGAACAGCAATTCCGGCAGAGTCATAGCCTCTGTATTCGAGTTCACTTAGACCATCTAAGAGGATGTTTTTAATATTGTTTTTTCCTATGTATCCGACAATTCCACACATATATTTAGACCTTGTTGACTAAAGCATCAATTATTTTTTCGGTATTATGACAGACATCTTTATGTTTTTCTATTAAAAATTGATCGCGAGCGCGATTTTTGATGGTATGAACCTTTGCTGTGGCAATATCAATGTTCTCATCATCAAAGGCTTTGATAACATAAGCAAGTAGCCCTGGCTGGTCTTTTGTATTAATACTCAAGCGGGCATAGGTGTTGGAATGTTCACAATCAAGAGAAATCTCTTCTGCTTTGATAAGGGGTTTTGTTAGTTTAATACTCTTATTCATATCAAAAGCGTCATGAATGATTTTTTCAATATAAAAAATCTCATCTTCACTAATGGCTTGGTGAAACTCTATCTTAAAGTATTTGATTTCATCATGCAGTTTAAAAATATCCATAGCAAGTATATTTAAAAAACTTAGCTTCCCCAAAAGGTAACCCATATTTAAAGGGATGTTCTTAAATATTTCTAAGACAAGGTTAGGGTCATTTGTTAGTGAATAGCTATACTTATCAAGATTATTTGCTTTTAGAAATAGCTCTATTATCTCTTGGGGTTTATGCTTGATAAAAAATAGGTTTGATTCAATAGAGAGAACTTTTTTCTTTTGGATCTTAGAAAGTTCGATAAAGGAAGGGTTCTTTCTCAAGGCAGCTTCTTTTTTCCGGCGTTTGTCTGCCTCATTAATCATCTCTTTATTATTGA
>JBFFDB010000066.1:0-5733 GCA_041559595.1 Sulfurimonadaceae bacterium | reverse complement strand
TGCTGCATCGTCAACACCTGGTGCTACACGATTTGTAAGTAAATCAAGTAACTCATCAGTACAATCAGCCTTGATAAGTTCGATAAGTTGTGCAGTCTGCTCAGCAGAAAGTGCAAGTGGTGGAACGCCTAAAGCTTCACGCTCAGCAACGTGTGCTTTATATTCTTCTAAAAAAGCCATAATAACTCCTGTATAATATTTTGTGTGATTATAACGAAGATATAGATAAGCTTAAATAAAGTGTTACGAAAGTAAACAGTAGGTTTTTTAACTTGTGTATTTTAGTAACATTTAAATGCCCCATTTATGTACAGTTGAGCAAAGCTTATTTTCTTCTTTGTAGAACGTCCATAGCAATATTCTGTGATTCACCCTTAAGGTTTTGTGAGACCCATTGTAAATATGCAGTAGGAAGTTCCTCCCACAATTCACCACGGTGTTTGCCAAAACTAATTATCTCTTTTCGCTTTTGAGGAACAGCCTTCGTCTTTCTACGCTCAAGCTCTGCTATCGCAATCTGCCTGTCTTCCGAATTGATGTTTTGTGACACCCATTGCAAATAGTCATCACTTAGCTCTGTCCATTTTTGTCCCTTGAATTTTCCATAGTTGATAGTAGCTGTTTGAGAAACAGCCGTTTTTTTAGCTTCTTTTTCTGTAATAAAGACCTCAATGTCCTTGAGTTTGAAAAGTTCTTGTAGGTATTGAAGTTCAATGCGTTTAGGGATAATGATGGATTCTTTATCATAATCAAGTTTTCCGCTACGTTGTGCAGCAAAGTCTTCAAGTTTTTGAAGACTTAAGATAGAGAGCTCTTTAATGTTTTCAATCTTGCAGATGAACTGGCGTGCATACTGCGTATAGCTTAGTTTAATCACTGTTGTTTAATTCGAACAAACTTATCTGTTTTTTTATCAAGCACATAAAGAATAGAAGGATTTGTATCATCACCCTTAAGTATCTTATACACCTTCCCCTTCAGCTCAAAGATCTTTTCCATCGGTGTATCATCAAAGATAATAGGTTTTTCACACTCGGCATGGATGTGTTTGTGTTTATGTTCAATTGGTTCTTTTGCAAAAAGTGCGCTAAGTGTACATACTAATAAGATTACTTTTTTCATGAGGCTAAGATCTCCCTATTTCCCTTGGCATTTGGTGCTGATAGGACACCTTGGTTTTCTAACTGTTCAATAATTCTAGCTGAGCGGTTATACCCAATTTGTAAACGTCTTTGAAGATAAGAGATAGAGGTCTTTTTATCAGAAAGAACAATGCCCATAGCTTCCGAGTACAGCTCATCCAACTCTTCTTCGATTCCATCGCGGTTCGGAGCATCTGACTTTAAACCACCCTCTTCTAATAAGAAACGTTTGTCATAAACGGCTTCTCTTTGAGCCTTTAAGAACTCAACTATCTCTTCTATCTCTGTTTCAGAAGACCACGGTGCATGAAGGCGGACAACACCAGACATTCCCGGAGGGGTAAAGAGCATATCTCCTCGGCCAAGAAGAGATTCTGCACCCATTTGGTCTAAGATGATCTTAGAATCAATCTTTTGACCAACCTTATATGAAATACGAGAAGGCAGATTGGCCTTAATAAGACCAGTAACAACATCTACAGAAGGACGCTGAGTCGCAACAATAAGATGAATACCAGAAGCTCTTGCCATCTGTGCAAGTCTAGCAATTGAGTATTCGACATCCTTTCCTGAAGTCATCATAAGGTCAGCCAACTCATCTATAATAACAACGATATAAGGAAATATCTCATCTCCCTCTTTAGCTGCTTTTTCATTATAGTTTTCAATGTTTTTAGTACGTGTTTCAGCCATTAATGTATAACGGCGTTCCATCTCACCCACCATGTTATTTAGCGCAACAATAGCTTGCTTAGCCTTGGTAATAACAGGCGTAAGCAGATGTGGAATATCATTATAAATAGAAAATTCAAGCATCTTAGGATCGATCATCAATAGTCTTAGGTTATCAGGTGAGTTCTTATATAAAAGAGAGAGTATCATAGAGTTAATACCCACTGACTTTCCTGAACCTGTTGTTCCAGCTATAAGCAAGTGAGGGAGCTTTTTAAGATCCGTAATAAAAGGCTTACCAACGATATCCTTACCTAAGACCATTGTTAATGGTGACGCAGACTCTTTAAAGAGTTTAGACTCCAAAATCTCACGTAGATAAATCGTTTCCACACTCTCGTTTGGTATCTCAATACCAACAACATCCTTACCCGGAATAGGTGCTTGAATACGAATAGTCTGCGCACGAAGAGCCATAGCGAGGTCATCTTGGAGGTTTAGTATCTTTGAGACCTTGATATTTGCCGCAGGCTTAAACTCGAATGTGGAGACAACCGGTCCCGCATAGGTACGAACCACATCCCCATCGATTTTAAAGTGTGCCAGTTTTTCTATAAGATCTTCGATCTTGGCATCAAGCTGTTCTTCATTTACCGTTGTATTTGCTTTGACAGGCTCTTGCAAAAAATCTGTTGGCGGAAGTTTAAAGTTCTTTGGCTTTGCTGTCGTACCTTTTTCAATCTGGTCAAGCAGTTGTTTGTTTTCTTCAAGTTCTTCAACAATAACCGCATGTTTTTCTTCTTTGACTTTCTTGGCCAAAGCAACAATAGTTTTTTTCTTTGGCTCTGGAGTGAGTGGCTTTTCTTCCACCTCAGTAAGAATTGGAGTTTCAATTTCTTCTTTTTCTTCTGGGTATAAAGATGGTGGTTCAGGGATAAACTCTTCTTGCTGAATTTCATCATGAATCATTTCTAATTCAAGTTCATCTTGCTCTTTAGCTAAGTCAAATTCTTCTTGAGCTGTAGTTGAAGCAGTCTCTGGCATCTGCTCAGTCACACTCTCTTGACGCATCATCGTCTCTTTGATACTTGGCTTTTTATTTTTAATTTTTTCAAGTGCTAAGCTAACTAGCTTTAACTCTTTCACCTGTTCAATAACTTCAGACCACGACTTATCTAATAAGATCATCAACGCTAAGCTAGTACTCATCAACCAGAATATCCATACCCCTGCTCCACCGATATAAGGAGAAAGAAAGTCAACAAAATTTCCGCCTAAAGAACCACGAAGTGCGCTTTCACTGACTAAGGCTTGAAAAATAGCTAGGGTAAAGAAGAATAATACTGATGAAAGGACAAGTTCAATACGACGTAGATTGATCCCTGGGCTTTTAAACCATAAGATTAGCCCGACTATCATGGCAATGGGATAAAGATACGATAAATAACCAAAAAGATTATGGTTTAATTGTGAGAAGTCTGCTCCTAATGAGCCTACTGTTTGTGCACTTGAGATGAAGGTAGAAAAAGTAAAATAGCTCAGTAGTCCTGCGCTAATAATAAATAAGATGTTACGTAAAATGATTAAGTCCTTATACTAAGTAGTCGCAATTATAGCTAAACTTGTTATATCGTCCTTAAAAGAAGGCGATATTTACAGATAGTTAACTAAAGATAATTGGGAAATACGCGATACCGTTGAAAGCATAGCCTGATAATTAAGTTCAAGCTGTTTTAGTTCTAATGAAGCCTCAGCAATGTCAACATCTAAGGTCTCCGAACGCAATGTTTTTGTCGTTACTATTAACATTTCATTTCGTTCAACTGTACGTTCTAATACCTGCGATTGTGTACCAGCAACAGCATGCTGGCTACCAAAATGTGCCATTAGGTCATCTAAAACCTGAATAGAGTTTTCAACACCAATATTTCTAGGACTACCACCATTTCCATCAATATGAATACGTTCCATCTCAACTGCTGAAATCAAATCATTGATCTGTTTAAAGAAGTCTGTTTTAGGGTCTGAGATAGTCAAAGCATTATTAGTGTTAAATGTTGCGATAGAACCTGTAGTATTCGTAAAGTCATTTGTATTAGCATCATACATAGAAAGCTCAACAGATGATGGATTGTTATTGATATCTGTAAACTTTAGTTTGCCATCATAGCTTAACTCAAGTGTAGAGTTTGTGTTGGAGGCATTGACAGCTGCTCTATATCCTGCATCATTATCAGCTGGTGTTTGTCCATTCATAGCCATATTAACAACGTCCATCAACTGTCTATAAGTCATGTCTGCAGGCAATGTGTCATTTCCAAGACCATCCCCTACTGTATAGTTATAATCTCCACTTACTGTAACAGGTGAGGCGTTAAAATTGATATCGATATTAAAAGGTGTTCCTGCGATATCTACACCTTCAATATGTAAAGGAGTAGCCATCGAAGCAAAAACATCACTTAATTTAGTCGCATCAGTTGCAAACTCATTTCCTATATTGTTTCCATCTGCATCCAAGGTTCCCATTTTAACCACTTGAGCTACATTTGAAGTAACAACGGCACCTTCTTTATCAAAGAATGTTCTATCATAAATGGCACTTTCTGTGCCCGTTGCAACACTGCTTGGTGTAAGTCCACTTTTCATAAAATCAATAGATACAGATGGTGGAACTGGCACATTAGGAGGAAGTACTAGTGGTGTTAGTGTATTTACGTCATTTACATCAGCTTCACTAGCAACCATGTGAAAGTCCAATTTGCTTGAACCGCTTACTCTATCCGTAACAACAATACCACCCATTTTATCCAAACTCACATGAACACTATTAGGTGTGTAAGAGTTCTCAACGGCAGTCATTAATTCTTCAATGGAACTTGTACTTGGAAGTGTGACCTTGTTTTTAAAGCTAGACCCATCATGGTTTGTGCCGCGAATATAGAAATATTGATCAGCTGCACTGCCTGTCACCTCTTCTAAGGTAGAAGTTGATATAGCGTATAAGTTTGTTGTTTTATCTAGTAAAGGGATGTTTGTAGTCACTTCACGTCTTATGTCATTTTCAGCGCCAAGAAACAAGTCAGCACCACTAACATTATATTTTTGTGTTATACCCGAACCAATAAAAGCATTAATATCCCCGTCATTTCCTTTGTATGTTCCATCATTAGCAATAGGGCTCGTTTTAATCTCTGAACCTGAAAACAGATATTTTCCATCCACTGAAGTATTAGCAAGTTGTATCAGGTTCTCTTCAAGCCCGCGCAGTTCTAAGGCAATAGCATTTAAACTTGTTGAGCTATGCACTTCATTTGCTGCATAGATCAGGCTAACTTTCATTGAATCAAGAACACGACTCATCTCACCCATTGTGCTATCTGTATTAGTACTAAACTGCAAAGCTTTTTGAGCACTATGAGAAGCTTGTTCTAGAGTTGTCACTTCATTATCAAGTCTAACCGTATCAATAAAGACAGAAGTATCTTCATGTGCATACTGGATCTTCTGTCCAGATGAGATCTGTTTTGTTACATCAAAGAGTTCTTTAGCAGTTTTAGTCTGATCAAATTGTAAGTTTCTATAATATCCACTAAGCGTTGTACGCATTTCAGTCCTCCTTGATTAACAACTTTATTCTATAATTATAGCTATAAAGCAAATTAAGTTCCATCTTTATCTTAGTTTTCATATAAAGCATATATCGGTTATTTAGACAATTTTTAAAGTTAATATATTTTATATGAAGAAACTAATTACTTATCCACACTTGTGAAAACCGACCTTTTACCCTGCTTTAAGTAAGTTGCGCATATAATTTCGGCCTCTTCATGCCGCCGTGGTGAAATCGGTAGACACGTCGGATTCAAAATCCGATGCTTTCGGGCGTGGCGGTTCAAGTCCGCCCGGCGGTACCACC
>JBFFDB010000065.1:0-5751 GCA_041559595.1 Sulfurimonadaceae bacterium | reverse complement strand
GTGTTCAAAAGCTTGCAGATGCAGTAAAAGTAACTATGGGCCCACGTGGTCACAATGTATTGATCCAAAAAAGTTTCGGCGCACCAACATTAACTAAAGATGGTGTTTCTGTTGCACGTGAGATTGAACTTCAAGACACTCTTGAAAACATGGGTGCGCAACTGGTCAAAGAAGTCGCATCTAAAACTGCTGATGAGGCTGGAGATGGTACGACGACTGCTACAGTTCTTGCAAATGCTATCTACCAAGAAGGCTTGCGTAACATTACTGCTGGTGCAAATCCGGTAGAAGTAAAACGTGGAATGGATAAGGCAACAAACTCTATCTTAGAAAACCTCAAAGCAGCGACAAAGACTGTTGGTGGGAAAAATGAGATCGCACAAGTTGCATCTATCTCTGCTAACTCAGACACAGCGATCGGTGATATGATTGCTGAAGCGATGGACAAGGTTGGTCAAGACGGTGTTATCACTGTTGAAGAAGCTAAAGGTATTACTGATGAACTTGATGTTGTTGAGGGTATGCAGTTTGACCGTGGTTACCTAAGCCCTTACTTTATTACAAATACAGAGAAGATGACGGCTGAGATCGATCAGCCTTTTATTCTTCTTTTTGATTCTAAGATCTCTAACCTAAAAGATCTACTTCCGGTACTTGAACAGGTTCAAAAAACTAACCGTCCCCTTCTTATCATTGCTGAAGATGTAGAAGGTGAAGCCCTTGCAACACTTGTTGTAAACAAGATGCGTGGTGTACTTAATATCTCTGCAGTAAAAGCTCCTGGTTTTGGAGATCGTCGTAAGGCTATGCTACAAGATATCGGTGTACTTACTGGTGGACAGGTTGTATCTGAAGAGGTTGGACGTACACTTGAGACAACAACAATTGAAGACCTTGGACAAGCATCACGTGTCGTTATTGATAAAGATAATACGGTTATCGTAGATGGTGCTGGTGCAAAGGCTGGTGTGACTGCGCGTATTGCTGAGATCAAGGTTCAGATGGAAACAACAACATCTGAGTATGACAAAGAAAAACTTCAAGAGCGTCTTGCAAAACTTTCTGGCGGTGTCGCTGTAATCAAAGTCGGTGCAGCAACAGAGACTGAGATGAAAGAGAAAAAAGACCGTGTCGATGATGCACTTTCAGCAACCAAGGCAGCTGTTGAAGAAGGTATTGTTATCGGTGGTGGTGCGGCTCTTATCCGTGCTGCGGCAAAGGTCTCTTTAGACGACCTAGAGGGTGATCAAAAAATTGGTGCAGAGATCATTCTTCGTGCTATCAAAGCTCCAGTAAAACAAATCGCTGAAAATGCTGGTTTTGACACTGGTGTTGTTGTGAATACGATTGAAAATGCAACATCTGAGACTATTGGTTTCAATGCTGCAACAGGTGAATATGTAGATATGTTTGAAGCAGGTATTATCGATCCATTTAAAGTTGAGCGTGTTGCACTTACTAATGCAACTTCGGTAGCTTCTATGCTTCTTACAACAGAGGCAGCTATCTTTGAGGTAAAACAAGATAATGAAGGTCATGCAGCTCCAGATATGGGTGGAATGCCGGGGATGATGTAAGCTTAGTCTTACTTCTTTCTAACAGATCACGTACCTTTCCCTGAAATAAGGGAAAGATACCCTTATTTAATAATGTATCTCAACCTCATTCTTAACCTTCAAGCCTCGACTCTTCATCTGTCTTAAAAAATGGAACTTCACTTTCCTTGTTTTCTTCGGCTTTTCCCTTGGCTATTTCAAAACATTTATCACTATCTTTTATCGCGATATCCACAATAGCTTCATCAAGTTTTCCACTCTCTACAAATTCATTTAAAATGCTTAGGACTTTTACTAACGGCATTCCCTTTCTGTATGGCCTATCTTGAACCAATGCTTGAAAAACATCTGCAACAGCAATAATCCGTGCTTCAATACTTAGATCTTTTTCTCTAGGATGAAAAGGATATCCTGTACCGTTTAAACCCTCATGATGAAAAGCTGCCCATGCAGAGACCTCTTCTAATCCTTTTATATGACGTAAAATCTCAAATGTCTCATAACTGTGCTGGTTCATAATCGAACGCTCTGTTTCTGTTAGCTTTCCAGGTTTTTCGAGAATATTATCAGGTGTTCTAAGTTTACCGATGTCATGCAAAAAACCTGCGATTTCAATTTTTTGACACTGCTCATCAAAAAGACCATACCGTGTTGCAATATGCTTAGCTAAACAACCGACACGTGCAGAGTGTTGAGCTGTAAAAGGACTCTTTTGATCAACAATATATGCCATTATCAGTGATAACTGTTTTAATTGAAAGATACTCAGTTCCCTTGTACTCTCAAATTGTCCCATATCCCATGTATAACGAGTAATATGTCTATCTTCTAGGCTTATCCAAAATGCTTCTGACCTTTCAAGTTCAAGAAATGCTTTAACAAGTTTTGGATCAAAGTATGTCCCACTATAATCATTAATGGATTTTACAATTCCCTTTCTTGCTAACAAAATGTCTGAGCCATAATGAGAAGCTGCCGTTACATCAATTCTATCTGCAAGAAAGATTATATTTGCCATTTTTGCGTCATGCATATTGACCTCAAACTTATGTAACTCTTCAAAGGCAGTATGATGATAAAGAATTGGCAGAGCAAACTTTGAAAGAGGCTCAAAGTTTTTAAGTAGGTTGTAACCTATACGACAGTGTATATGGGCATCTTCCCAGTCAAAATGGTTGACTAGGTTACTGTGCATTTGCTCAGTTGAAACACCACAGTCATGCAGTAATCCCAGTTCAAATAAGAAGCTGATATCCTGATCACTATATCCAAGTTGGTGTCCAATCTGACTTGCTATAAAACCAACACGCTTACCATGATTCGTATCGTTCATACCTACCAAGTCAACTGTTGTCTCAAGAGCAAGAATCATCTGACGAAGATCTATGCTTAGTTCGGAATATGAACTCATATCAATACCTCTTGTAAATGTAATTTCAAGTTCCTTAAGTCTACACCCTTTATTATTAGACTTTTATATAATATGCATCTTAAGAATAATAAGCGATAAATTTAATATTTTAAATTATACAAAAATTCTTTTTATTAATATAATTACTATAAACATCATCTCTAAGCCCTATTTTTTCCTTCACTTGCTATACTTCTACAATTAAAATCTATCTATACCTTTTTGGTATATTCTCAAGGACACCAATGCTTGTAGCTCCAAGTATCCTATCAGCTGATTTTGGAAATCTGGCTAATGATGTTAAGGCAATATGTGATGCAGGATGTGACCTTGTTCACGTTGATGTAATGGATGGGCATTTTGTACCTAATCTTACTATTGGACCTGTAGTTGTATCTGCCGTTGCAAAGGCAGCGACTAAACCTTTAGATGTACACCTCATGGTAGAGAACAACACCTTCTTTGTTGATCTATTTGCACCTTTAAAACCAGGGTATATCACCTTTCATATGGAAGAAGAAAAAAATCCTCATCGCTTGGTTCAATACATTCGTGAGCTTGGTATTAAACCTGGTGTTGTTATTAATCCACACACACCAGCAGAAGCAGTTGAATACCTTCTTGCTGATTTAGATATGGTCCTTGTAATGAGTGTTAACCCAGGCTTTGGTGGTCAAAAGTTTATTCCAAACGTTGTCGAAAAAATCAAGCGTTTAGCTGCTTTACGTGATAAGATCAATCCTAACTGCCTTATCGAAATTGATGGTGGTGTAACAGCTGATAATATTGAAATGCTCCGTGATGCCGGTGTTGATGTTTGTGTTGCTGGTTCTTATGTTTTTAAACATGAGTCTTATGAAACAGCAATAAATAACCTAAAGGTATAGGAAAAGCATTGAGAATCAAGATCTGCGGTATCACTACATTAGAAGATGCAAGGCAGAGTATAATCTCTGGAGCTGATGCTCTTGGCTTTGTCTTTTATAAGAAGTCACCTCGCTTTATCAGTGCCGAAGATGCACACTCTATAATCTCTCAACTTCCTCCCTTTGTAGAAAAAGTTGGTCTTTTTGTAAATGAAGATGCGCAGGCTATCAATGCAATAGCAAAAGCTTCAGGAATTACACTTATCCAGCTTCACTTCGATGTCAGCGATGAGCTATGCAATGCACTTGAACTACCTTATATTAAAGTCGTGCGTGCCCAATCAGCTGCGGATATCAAAACAAATGCTGATGAGTACCGCCTAGTCGATGCCTTTTGTGAAGCATACGGCGGAATGGGAAAACGTCTTAATCTTGAATGGTTCGATGGCCTTGACTGCTCAAAGATAATCTTAGCAGGCGGACTGACACCAGATAACGTTACAGAGTGCCTTGCTTATGGTTTTTACGCTTTAGATGTTAGTTCTGGAGTTGAAACCGAAAAAGGTGTCAAAGATGCGAAAAAGGTTTCAGCCTTTATAAAAGCAGCTAAATGCTAAGTATATTTAATAAAGTAATTTCTGCCTAGTGGAGAATTTACTAATAAAACTCGACACTGCCTTAAGTAAACAAGGCCTTCCAAAAGAGCGTTTTTATAAAGCGCTTAATAAGTTTGGAGACCCTTCTATTTTAATAGAGTTATTACGAGCACAAGGTCTTCCTTTGCATGAGCAACAAGGAAAGTTCATCTATAAAACAGCAATCCAACCTCTCTCACATGGTAAGTTTTGTATCATGGATATTGAGACTAATGGTTCAAAGCCGACTAAGGGTCATACGATAATAGAGGTCGGTGCAGTAATGTACCAAGATGGACATATCATTGACACCTTTGAATCTTTTGTACAGTGTGATAATATTCCTGCAACCATTCAAGAGCTTACAGGTATTAGTCTTGACGATACCAAGAATGCACCATCACTAAAAAAGGTAATGTATCAATTCAAAGAGTTTCTTGGGGACGCAGTTTTTGTTGCTCATGATGTAAAGTTTGATTATAAGTTCACTTCTGCCATGATGGAACGTGTTGGCCTTGAGCCTTTGGCTAATAGAAAACTGTGCACCTTTGAGTTGGCTCAACGTACGCTAGAGAGTGACAGATATGGTTTAAAGCACCTAAACCAGACAATGAACCTACATCAAGAAGCCGATCATCATAGAGCTTTATCAGATGCTATAACAGCGCTTGAACTTTTAAAGAAATCACTTAAAAAACTGCCTAAAAAAGTCATTACAGTAGAAGGCTTAATAGCCTTTTCAAAAGAAGCACCACGACTACCAAAGCTTGTCAAAGAAAAGACAGAAGAAATTAAATCTGAACAGTAAACCCGTAGCTTATAAAATTTGTTTGTGAAAATAGCTTGAAAGAGTATTCTTACCTCTTAACAGGTAAGAAAATGAAGAGTTTTTATTCTGTGAAAGCACCATGAGAAGTTAAACGGTTATAACGCTTTTGCATACGTTCCTCATCACTCATCGTTTTCATCTCTTCTACGGCTGATAAAAAGTAATCGCCAAGTGCTTTTGCTGCACCTTCTTTGTCACGATGCGCACCGATCAGCGGTTCATCGATAACATCATCAATCAAATCAAGTTCTTTAAGATCCTTAGATGTGATCTTTAGTGCTTGAGTCGCTGCTTCTACCTTTGCTGGGTCATTCCAAAGAATTGCCGAACACCCCTCAGGTGAGATAACAGAGAAAACTGAATAACGCATCATTGCAAGTTTATCTGCGACACCGATAGCCAGTGCTCCACCTGAACCACCCTCACCAATGACGATAGACACTGTAGGTGTATT
>JBFFDB010000064.1:0-5764 GCA_041559595.1 Sulfurimonadaceae bacterium | reverse complement strand
TCAAAGCCCTTCTTTGAAAAATAATTTTCAAACTCTTCTAAAGATGAAAACTCCGTAAGCTCTTTCTCTTGTTTACTTTTTCTAGCAGGCTGAAGTTCATTCTTTTCTTCTTCGCTTGGCACTTTGATCTTTACAGTATTATCACTTATCTCATATACGATCTGTAGTCCTACTGAGGGTGTAGTAGACCCATCTGTCCATTCATTTACACTAAACTCTTTTTGCGCACCATCAGACAACATGATGAGACCAGTACCTTCATCTCTGTTAAACTGAAATATCATCCCTATAGAAACCATTTTACCCCTTGATACAACATAGAATTTTTGTGACCCTATAAGCTAAATACTATTTAGCCTTAGGACGAAATGGCTTAATCACATCCTCATTACACTCTAAAAACGGTCCTTCAATAAGGTCAATACAGTAAGGCACAGCAGGAAAAACAGCATCTAGACATTCACGGATAGACTTTGGCTTACCCGGAAGATTGATGATAAGTGACTTTCCACGGATTCCCGCAGTTTGTCGTGAAAGTATAGCCGTTGGAACAAACTTTAAAGACTCTTGACGCATTAACTCACCAAAACCTGGCATCATCTTCTCACATACATTTTCAGTTGCTTCAGGTGTCACATCTCTAAGTGCAGGACCTGTTCCACCTGTCGTCACAACTAAACAACATCCTTGTTCATCACACAGTTCGATCATTGTCTTTTCAATCTCTTCTTGAACGTCAGGTATACAGCGATACACTATCTCAAATTCACTTGTTAGATAATCTTTCATCGTATCTTGAATAGCCACACCTGAGATATCTTCATATATACCAGCACTTGCTCTATCTGAAGCAGTAATAACACCAATTTTAATT
Source organism: Sulfurimonadaceae bacterium (assembly GCA_041559595.1). Classification (GTDB taxonomy): domain Bacteria; phylum Campylobacterota; class Campylobacteria; order Campylobacterales; family Sulfurimonadaceae. The sequence goes on along the minus strand of JBFFDB010000064.1, from coordinate 4,890 downwards.
TCACTCATAATCTATACTCCTTTTAATTCTTTGTTTGTAAGCTATGACCTGCGTTGTTAAGTAAAAACGTTGTCGCATAAGGAAGAAAGAACTCTTTCGCTTTTTCAACATCGATTATCTGATCTTCACTTCCGAGATACACTTCTATCTCTATCCCCTTGTCACATACCTTTTTCAAGTTTTCTCTTGTCCATTCATAATATAAAAGCGTATCCAAGTCTTTAGCTTCACCCTCTTGCAATACAACATTTTCATCTATCTTACATGGTTTAAAACAAGAACTTAAAAAGTTACCAAGGTAGGCTTGTTTGTCTTTATTGATATACATCATCTGCATACGTTTGAACTTTTCATCTTTATCTTGAAAAAATGCTGGAGAAAAGAGCTGAAGGGTATCAACACGTTTACTCGAATGCAGCACTTCTTCAAAGGCTTTTATCGCGCCATATGAAAAACCTGCCACCGTGTATTCTGTCTCTTTTAATAAGGAAGTGAAAAGTTGTTGATCGTTAGAAAGAGAAAAACCGCTATAAAACTTCATCCATCACTTTCTTGATCTGTTCTTTATTGATATGCTCTTTTGTAATCAGTTCTTTTTGTAAGGCTTGAATCTGGACCTGCATACCGTTTAAAAACTCTTTTGTCTCTGCGTATAGCTTGTTCATCAGCAGGGCATTGTCTTTTGGTGAGGCTATTATCTGTTCACCCATACCATAGCTCTCTAATATCAATGAAATGACTTTTTTAGCCTCTTTAAGGTCATCAGTGACATTACTAGAATGTTCACCATAATGTATCTCACAAATTGCCATACCAGAGAGCATAACCTTGATGTATGAAAAAAGTGTATGTTTACTTACAAGGTCGACATCGTAAGGCTTTAACCCATCGTTTACCATAGTAAACTTTTCAAAAGGAACTTCGTACCAATACGCGCTTAGAGCTTTAGCTGCTTGATAAAGAGCTTGAAGATTTTTCTCATCTTCACTATAGCTCTTCACCTTTTTCTTACCAAAGATAACCTTGTCTTTAACGGCTAAAACTTCTTGCATAGAGATATTGTGCCTGTTTTTACGAAGTGCCTCTAAGGCTGATTCATTGACAAGTGTTGCCAAAGATGCGCCATTAAACCCCACTGTCATCTTCGCAACTTCTTTGGTATCGACCTCATGTATCATCTTTTCAAAATACTTATCCAAGATAGCGACGCGCTCGTCTAAGGTAGGCAGTTCAACAAAGATACGTCTATCAAATCTTCCTGATCTTAATAATGCAGGATCAAGTACATCTATCTTATTAGTAGCAGCTACGACAACAACACCAGAAGAGTCTTCAAACCCATCCATTTCAGTCAAAAGTTGGTTTAGTGTTGATTCACGTTCATCATTTCTATTTGCTCCACGTACACGACCAACAGCGTCAATCTCATCAATAAAAATAATAGAAGGAGCATTTCGCTTGGCTTGTACAAAAAGCTCTCGAACACGTTTAGCCCCCATACCCACATATATCTGAACAAAAGAAGCACCCGACTGATAATAAAAAGGAACATTTGCTTCACCGGCAACGGCTTTAGCTATCATTGTTTTACCCACACCTGGAGGCCCTACTAGAAGAACACCACGCGGCATTTTAGCACCAAAGTTTTTATACTTTTTAGGGGAGCGTAAAAAATCAATGATCTCTTCAAGTTCGATCTTAACATCACTTATCCCACCAACATCTTTGAACTTAATAGTAGAATGCGAAGGTGTTATAGGTTCACTCAGCGCTGAACCTGACGAGGAAGACGTTGGCATTGATTCTTGCTTGAAAGCTTCTTTGATGCTCAAACGATAAAAGATACCACCAACAATTAAAATAAGTGTTAATACCATTAATATTTGAACAGCATAGTTTCCTGTTCCTGTTTCAACATGGACTTGCGATAGCATCTTCTTATCAATTAATACGGTAGGAATTCTATATTTGTCAGTCTGTGTTACAAGATAAACCTTCTCATCTGCAAGAATAGCTCTTTTGATCAAGCCTTGTTCAAACAGTTCATTACTCTTATCTAAAGTGATAGGCTGAGAATTGTCACGCAAAAGTGCAAAAAGGAATAGTCCTAATAAGACACCTGCTGAAAAGTACAAAACCCATCGGTTAGTTTTAGAGCTTAACACGGTTTATCTCCTTTGTAATCTCATAATCTTCTATAGTGATCCAATTTCCAAGAAGGTCATGCTCACACTCGATCTCAATACGATTAAAAAACTGGTCCAGTCCTGTATAGATATTTTCTTTTTGACTTTCTACAAGTACTTCTAGAGGAATCTTATGCTCTTGTCTGAAACGAAAGTTATTTTCATCAATAATAGCATTTAATTCTAACATTCGTTCTTTTGATACAAGTCCATTTACCTCACCCTTCATTGTTGCAGCTGGTGTTCCGTCTCGTTTTGAATAGGTAAAAGCATGGACATGTGTTAAAGGCATCTGTCTTAGGTTAGCTGCTGCTTCTTTCCATAAGGCATCTGTTTCACCAGGATGCCCTACTATAAAGTCTGTGCCTAAGGCAAAGCCTTTGTCATGAAGTTCGTGCAAAAGTTTCATATCACTCTCGACTCGGTTGCGTCTGTTCATTATACGAAGCATATCGTTTGAACTATGCTGTATAGCAACATGCAAGTGCTTTTCGAGCCATGGCTCATTCAAGAGCTCTTTAAACTCATCTGTTATCTGTATAGGTTCCATACTACCTATACGAATACGACGTACACCTTTAATCTGAGACATGCGCTTAAGCAGGCCTGCCATAGAACGCTTTACCCCTTGTCCATATGAGCCGACATTTGTTCCTGTAAGAATAAACTCACCAAAACCATTAGCCGCTAATCGTGTCACTTGGTCTAGAATTTTTTCTTCATCTAAACTTCGAGCATCTCCACGAACAAAAGGAATGATACAAAACGAACAACGGAAGTTACAGCCTTCTTGTATCTTGATAAAGGCACGAGACTTTCCAACAAAGTCTTCAACCACTGCATCATCAACAAAATCCAAATCACCAATCTCATAGAACTTAGTCTCTTTTTTGAGCATCTCATTGATCTTAGATTTTTCTGACTGTCCAAATACACCAAAGACTTTATCTGCTTCAAAAAGAGACTCACCCTTAGTATGCGCACCACATCCAGTAAGATAGACCTTAGCACCTTTTTTATTTGCCGCATTCACATAGCCACGAACACCGCTGTCTGCACCATTGGTCACAGTACATGAGTTAACAATGATAATGTCTGCCTCGTCCTCATTCTCTGTAATACTGAAATCTTGTAGGTTTGAAAGCATGACCTGAGAGTCAAATAGATTGGTACGACAACCAAATGTTTTGATAAATACCTTAGGTGTATCAGACATTACCACTCTACCTTATTTGAGTTTTCTAAGTCATCATTTAATTTTTCAGGGTCTATTCTATTTTTCTGATTTAGATGAAGCGTCTGAGTAGGATATGCGATATGAATATCTTCTGCTTCGTTATAAGCCTCGATGATTTCAACTGAAATAGTTGAACGCAGAGTTAATGTCGCATAGGCATTAGTCAAATACCAAGCACTTATAACCACACCATTTGCTTCGGCAAAAGAGAATATACGTGGTTCAACATTCGTGTTTTTCAAGCTATATCTGTTTCGTAACTTGTTTAACTGAGTACGGGTAATATCGGTATACCCCTTAGAATATTTTCGCGCGATCTCTTTAGCGATATGAATTGCTTTTCTATGATTAGAGTCAAAGGTCACCGTAATATCGATCCCATCCCATACCGTCTTTAGTGTTGCATGAGAGTAGTTCGCAATCAAGGTAGTAAAGACATAGTTATTTGGAATAAAGACGATACGCCCTGCTCTACGGTTTGTCATATAAGTTGTCAGTGTTATATCTTCTAAAATCGTAATACGTAAAAGTGAGATATCAAGTACATCTCCGACATATTCCACACCTTCTTTAAGTACACGGATTCTATCTCCAACATGAACAGAACCACTTACTAAAAGTACAAACCAGCCTAGCATCGACATAAACCAGTCTTTCATAGCAATCGCAATACCGGCTGAGGCAAACCCAAGTACTGTTACAAAATAACTTACATTGTCAATATACGAAAAAGCAACGATAATGACGATTAAGCTTATGTTGATGAAGGTCAACATCTTGTGTGCCATATATATACGTTCATTATCGGTGATATACTTCTTTATGACTAGCTTACTTAAAAAGAAAACTCCAAAAAGCACAAGGATAATAATCCCTAGGTTCAACAGTTTTACAAGCTGCTCATTAATGCTTTTTTGTACCTGTGCATGAACCGTATCAATACGCTGTGCATATACAGCAGATGTTTTATTTACCGTTTCAAGTGCATTTTCAAAGACACTAAGTCGATGTATATCACTTAGATAGGCTTCTTCATCAGTCTTGTTTTGTGTGACTGCAGAAAGTTCAGCTTCTGCACGTGCCTTTTTACGTAAAAGCATGATATATTCACGCAGAGTTCCCTCGCGTTTTAAATATTCACTTGTTTTACCATCAATTAGTTTAATATACGAAAGCGCAGTAAATATACTAAAAGGGTTGGTGACAACTGGCGCTTCAGGGAGTTCATCAGGAATGATAAGATCAGTAAAAGGAGCATTATCCTTTCCTTGAAGTAGATCGATTTGTGTTGCTAAGATTTGCTCACGTGTTTCTAAGGCACTGCGCTCTTCTCTTAGCTCAAGTGTACTTCGACGTTTAGAAAGCTTTTTGATCTTTTTACGTACTTCTTTTAACTCCTGTGCTACTTCAAGATAGGTTGTGTACGAGTCATAGCTTTTTTGCCAAAGTACACCCTCTTTTGCGGAT
>JBFFDB010000063.1:0-5826 GCA_041559595.1 Sulfurimonadaceae bacterium | reverse complement strand
GCGGAAAGTCAACAGAAGAGATCGCTACCGTAGTTAGTGCAAAAGATGTTAAGGATGTGGAACTCTTGCTACATAAGGCACAAAGAAAGATTAAACAAGCCAAGGTGACTTCAGAAATCATTCTAAAAGATGCATAAGTAGTTTATTTTGTATATGAGGGCTGACCTAAAGTCGAGTCCTTACACGGAGACGACATAGTATTCGCCTCAGTGAAATCCTCTTTAACAAACTGCGTACTTGTTACCTGTCCCGTTTTTTCATCTGTAGCTGAAATAGTCCAAGCCCCATCTGCTCTTCCGTCAAAATATCTGAAATCGTAGGCTGAGCCATGATGAGCAGGTAATAAAATCGTTTTAAATCTATCATCCTGTGGAGCAGATGGAGATGTCCATGCTATAGAAATGTTTCTATCATATGAGGTTCGCGTTGTTTGATAGGTACATTTTATCTTTAAAATATTATCTTCATTAACGACTTTACACAATAAGGAATCTGAAGCTAAGAGAGAAAAAGCAAAAAGAGATAATAAGCTTAGTGATTTTGGCATGGATAAATCCTTGTATAAGATATAGTTATTATATCCTAGTTTTATTTTGTATATATAAGATATTTCAGATAAAAGTCATAACTAATATACCTGTTAAATATACAGATAAGGTGTGTGATTATACGTCACATTATCTATGAATTATAGAAAATAATAGGCATGATGTGGAAATTTTATTTCATTTTTAGAGAGTTTTAGTATGATACTAAACAATCTAAATTATGGAGTTCTTCAATATGAAAATGAACACATCAGTATTAATGGCTGTAATCGTTGCACTTGGTCTTATGACTACAACTGCTTCAGCTGATATTAAAAAAGGTCAAAAAGGTTACCTAAAAACATGTAAGAAATGTCATGGTAATGGTACAAAAGGTGCATCTATGCAAACTCAAGATGGTTGGACAGAGCTTTTCGAAAACGGAGCTGCAATGATCAAAGCTAAGCACGCTGGTACTAAGGGCGAAAAATTCTTCAATGGTAAAAAGTTTGAAAAACTTGCTCCACACTTGAAAGATTTCTTATTCCAATATGGTTCAGACTCTGGAAACGTTCCAAGCTGTGGCTAATTAAAAGCTAATATTCAGCGCATTTTGCGCCTGAGTATAGCATCAGCGTACATTCAGTACGCTTTCTACTCTACTTCAAACACAAATTACACTAAACCTTAACTTTTAATAGACTTCTTTTAAATGTATAAATTTCAATTTTACTAGTTTAACTCTATTTCGAATTCTACTCTTCTTGAACGAATCTTGTTTTCTTCTTTGTCTGCATAGATAAGGTTAGAATAGGAATAACCATCTGTACTTAATACGTGTGATAACCATTGTCTATGTGGTTCAACACTTTTTAGCTGGTAACTATAATCAAGAATGCTTAATGCTCTGTCATTTGATAAGTGAGCATTATTAAGGTATCGTTGTGTTTGTGGTGCATTCCACTCAGTAGAGGTGTGACCATTAATCTGTAGGTTTTTGATTTGCGACTTATACTCTTTTAAAATCTTTAATAAAGATGGCATAAAGCCCTCTAAAACTCTTTTGTGTTCATTAGTAAGCTCAGAGCTTCCTTGTGCAAAGATAAGCCCATCATGTGTGATACGTAAGTCTTTATGCACATGTACGTGCCTATTGGATTCAAATAACCTTTTTAAGGCTTCATACAAATCGGCATATTCTTTGATCTTCTTTTTTGCCATACTTCCATCATCATTAAGCTTCATTAACCAAATCTGCTTCGCCTTATTTTCAAATGAGGTAGTAAAGCCAGCTATAGCAAAACTATTATCATGTAAAAGAGCAAGGGTACTAAATGAATCTTGACGTGATTTACCAAACTTTCTTTCCCATATCATATTTGCATTCGCGTCATAATATCGTACTAGAGCATCTGTATCAGATTGGCTTGATAATTGTGTGTTTCCTACACCAATGATATTTCCCTTATAATCAACACAGATATCATTTAGATGTTCATGTGCATTCTGATAGACACTTTTATCCCAAATTGTATTACCCAGATTATTGATTTTAATGAGTCTGATATTATCTTGAGCATTCTTATTTTCAAAACTTGCTGAGATGATATAATCATTCTGTATGGTTTGAATGATCTTAAAGCCTTTATTTCTTCCTGCTTTTGGAAAAACTTTTTTCCAGAGCATGTCGCCTGTATCATTTATCTTTGTGACACTTAAGATTGATTCTTTTTCACCATTAGATAGACTTAGCAAGATAAACCCACCGTCATGTGTTGGTGTGGCATCTAAGCCAGTATCTTGGCCTGTTGTCCCATACTTCTTTTTCCATCTTATACGAGCGTCTTTTGTGTATTTAACGAGGTATACATCGGTGTCGCCCATACCTTGAACAAATATATTGTCTTGTGGATTTCGAGATGTCTGAGAGGTCCCAATAGCAACTATACTGCCATCATCAAGTGCAATAAATCCATAAAGCTTATCAAAATTTGCTGTGCCAAACTCTTTTAGGTAATGCTGGTTTCCTAAGGCATCTAAAGAAGATATCAGCATCTTTCCATTATGTGTATACCCACCTAAAAGATATCCATTTTGAGCTGTTTTAATCACATTTGTACCGCGGTTATATTGACTCAACTTAAAGTTAATATCATTTACGATTGTAGCTGATTGATCTAGTTTTATAAGGCGTAGTTGTTCTCCATAAGTACTTTGTAGATCATGCAAGTATTCAAAGGCATTAGTATAGCTCTGTGTTGGTGTAGATGTCGTTTTATAGTCTTGAGTGTATCCAACAACAGAAATATTTTTGTCATAATCTTCCACAATATCAAGGGCTTCATCATCAAAATCCTTGCCAATCGTAAGTTGATAATCATCTGATTTGAATTCACTGATGGCACTGTGAAGAGAGGTTAAAATAAGTAAGAATGTGAGGAAAAGCTTCATGAGTGTCCATTTTTATCTGATTGACAGCAATTTTTATACCATTATACCTCTGAAAATACAGAGATATAAACAAGTGTATTGGTCATTGAAAAGATCAGGTGCTCGTTTTTGTACAGGACGGTTCGGCTACTCTTTTGGGAGAACAGCTCCGTACATCTTTAGTAGCGGAAGAAGAGAAGACCTTTCATTATCAATAGCGACTTTAATTGCACTAAGACCTTTTTTAGTAGAAATATTGACTTTAGCGCCATTTTCCAAGAGTAGTTTGACTATCTCTTTTTGATTGTAATAGATAGCAAGCATTAGGGCTGTCCAGCCAAACTTATCAAAAGCATTTAAATTACTTCCATGTTTAATGAGTAGTTCTACAGCTTCTATGCGGCCAAGAGAAGAGGCTATCATTAACGATGTACGCTTGTTTTTGTCAACCTGGTCTATCTTTGCCCCAAGTTTAATGAGTAAACGTAGATGTTTTATATTTTTCTCATCTTGATAATGACTAGAACTTAGCATTAATGGACTCCAACGTAAATTGTCATCGGCAGTATTGACATGAGCACCTTTACTCATTAGTAGGGTTTCTAAATTTCGTAAATCTTGACTTAAGTGTTTGTCAATGACTTGAGATAAGGCCTTATGCGTTAAGCTTAAAGGTGTATCAATACCATCACGGATATTAACATCGGCTCCTTTTTCAATGAGGTATAAGGCAGCTTTGATATTAAAGCGTTTAATCGCCATACTAAGTGCTGATGTATGACGGTTGTTTTGCTGATCTAGAGTCGCTTTTCGTTTTACTAAGATCTCTAATAGACTAAAACGTGAAATGTCCATAGAAGCCATGATAAGAGCAGATGTCCCACTTTTGTCAGCTTGGTCAACTGTAAAGCCTTTATTGAGTAAATAGACTAAAAGCTTTGGATTGTTTCCTTCTATGCAAAGATGTAAAAGGCTTGTCCCGTGTGAGCGGATTTTATGAAGATTTGCTCCTAAATGATAGAAATGAACAAGTGCATGTAAGTTACCCGTTAAGGCTGCTTCATAAATATCAGATACATCAAAATTCATTGATAAAGCAGTGTCATCTAACTCTTGTTTATTACTTAGCGCTCCATAGCGTTGCAATAATTTGATGATCTTTTCATCCTTCATCTCAATGGCATAGTCAAGTGGATATTTATCAAAACAATCAATTGTATTTACATTACATCCATATGTAAGTAGGGTGAGTAGAGCATCTGTTTTTTTATTTTTTATCGCATATGAAAGAGCAGGAATATGGTGAAATTCACATTTGTCAGGGTCTAAACCTGCTTCAATCAAATGTTTTAATCTATTTACATTATTTGCTTTGATAGCAGATATAAGTTCTTCGCATTGCTCTTTTAAGAAGTGTTCATCCTCGGGATGAGTCATTTTTGTACCTAAAATAAGACTGCTTTGTAAGTGCTGCATAAAGGTCATAGATTACTCTTTGTCAATAATTTTAAAACAACTTAGATATAGCGTAACGATTCTTAGGTTAAAAAATAATAAGAGATATAAGTTAGTGGATTTTGAAAAGTAGAGAGAGATTTAGTCTTCCCAAAGGGAAGGACTAAAAATTTATTTATCCAACGATATTGTCGAATGGGTAAGCAATAACTGTCTTACGAGAAACAGTATATGGTACTAGTGCTGCTTGACGTGCACGTTTGATTGCATTTGAAATCATCTCTTGGTGACGTTTACAGTTACCTGTTAAACGACGAGGCATGATTTTGTAACGCTCTGACATTGAATGTTTAAGAGAGTTAGTATCTTTGTAATCGATGAAGTCAATTTTTGCTTCACAATATTTACAATAACGTTTTTTGTATTTTCTTCTTTCTGCCATAATATTGGTCCTTAATTTTATTTCATAAAATGAAGGGAGTCCCCTCATTTATTAAAACAGTAGAGGAATTGATTCCTCCACCTTCGTTAACACTAGGTTTCCTTTGGCAGGAGTCCTAATGTTCCGCATTATGTACTTGTCTAGAACGGAATCTCATCTTCATCGATGTCGATTTCCGGGATATTTTGCTGAGGCATCTCTTGTCTTTGGTAAGACTGTTGCGGCGATTGCTGCTGATTACCATAAGAGTTGCTTGGCTGTCCCCCACCATAAGACGGTTGCTGTTGCTGTTGTCCATAGGCAGGTTGTTGTGACCCATAGTTGTTAGATTGTTGAGCAGGTACTTCATATCCACCGGCATTTGCTTCTGGTGCTTGAGAATAGTCTCCTGCACCAGCAGAAGCTGCATCAGCTTTAGAATCCATCATCTGCATAGTTTCAACAATAACAGTATGTTTTGAACGTTTGCTACCATCTTGTGCAACCCACTGATCAAATTTAAGTCTACCCTCAACAAGTATCTTACTACCACGTCTAAGGTACTGGTTCGCAACTTCAGCAGAACGACCAAAAAAAGTAATATCAATAAAACATACTTCTTCTTTACGTTCTCCATTTTGAGTGAACTTACGACTAGTTGCGATCGCTGTGTTTGCAATAGCGCTTCCGCTTTGTGCATAACGCAGTTCGATATCGCGAGTTAGGTTTCCTACCAGTACAACTTTATTAAACATAGTTTTTCCTTAGACTTACGCGTCTGCTTTTGTATCTTCTACTGGAGCTTCTGGAGCTGGTGCTGCTTCAGGAGCTGGTGCTGCTTCAGGAGCTGGTGTAGCTGCTGCTTTTGCCGCTTTTTCAGTTTTAGCTACTAGATCATTCCACGCTTTAACTTCACGCTTGCTGTCATATTTAACAGTAACGAAACGAAGTACATCTTCGTTAATACGGTAAAGACGTTCGATCTCTTCAATT
>JBFFDB010000062.1:0-5948 GCA_041559595.1 Sulfurimonadaceae bacterium | reverse complement strand
TCATCAAGTTCTGAATCATTTCCAGCAGTATATGCTCCAATACGGATAAGGACTTCGTTTTCTTTTAATAATGTATATAAACGTCTAAATTTTCGTGCTGCTTCAAAATGCTCAGGTGAGATAATATCGTTCATCACCCGTGAAGCAGAATTAAGTATATGGATAGGGGGATAGATACCAAAGTCAGTTAACTCACGTGAGAGAACAATATGCCCATCTAAAATTGAACGCGACTGATCAGCAATAGGGTCATTCATATCATCACCTTCGACCAAGACCGTAAAAAAAGCAGTGATAGAGCCTTTTCCTTCTTCTTTTCCTGCCCGTTCCATTAGCTGTGGAAGTAAGGTAAGAGAAGATGGCGGATAACCTTTTGAGGTAGGAGGCTCACCCAAAGCTAGACCTATTTCACGCTGAGCCATGGCAAAACGAGTAACTGAGTCCATCATAAACAAAACATCTAGACCCTGATCTTTAAAATGCTCAGCAACAGACATGGCAGAAAAGGCACCATACTTTCTCATTAATGGTGAATCGTCTGAGGTAGCGACAACGATCACTGTATTCGTCAGATCACCGCCTAGACTCTTTTCTATAAATTCAGGTACCTCACGACCACGCTCACCAATCAGTGCAACAACTTTTATAGGTGCTTCTGAGCCTCTAACTATCATCCCCATTAATGTCGACTTACCCACTCCAGAACCCGCAAAGATTCCAAGTTTTTGGCCTTTTCCACATGAAAGAAGGGTATCTACCGTCTTTACACCAACAGAAAACTTTTCATCTATCATGCCTCTTGACATCGCTGCAATGGGTTGTTTAATAATAGGAGAGATGGTGGAGCAGTTTAGCGGTCCTTTTCCATCTATTGGCTGCATAAAAGGATCAACCACACGACCTAAGAGTTCAGCTCCGACCTCTATCTTCATACCATTTTGCTTTAAAAAGACTTCATCTCCTACACAATACCCCTCTATAAAAGAGAAAGGGCTGATAGCAAAATTCTCTTCACGGATTTCAGTCACCATACCCATGGTGTTCATCTGTGTTTCTTTAGAGATCATGCAAACAGTATCGCCAATACTAACCTTTAATCCCTTCGCTAAAACCATAGTAGAATTGATTTCAGTAATCATCCCAAAGGTAGGAGAAAGATTCTTACCTTTAATACGGTTTCGAAGAGAATTTAAAGGCATTGACGCTTAGTACCTAGTGCCCACAGGAGCATTGATAAGAGAAAAGAATTCTGCACGAGTTTTTTCATCTGACTTGAATAAGCCTCTGAGTGCTGATGATGTAGTCGTAGAGTTTATCTTCTCAACACCACGCATCTCCATACACATGTGACGTGCCTGAATAACAACAGCAACACCTTTAGGTTTAATCGTCCCCATAATAGCCTCAGCAATTTGTTCAGTGAGTTGTTCTTGTATTTGCATACGACGAGAGAAGACATCAACCACACGAGGGATTTTAGAAAGGCCAACAACCTTACCATCAGGGATATAGGCTATATGAGCACGACCAATAATAGGTAAAAGATGATGTTCACATGTGGAGTAAAGCTCAATATCTTTAATCAGTACCATCTCATCATTAGATGAAGTAAACAAGGCTGAAGATAGGATCTCATTTGGATCTTCTTGATAACCACCGTACATAAATTCATACGCCTTACGCACACGTTCAGGAGTCTTCAACAGACCTTCTCGAGTTGGATCTTCCCCAACTGAAAGCATCATTGTCTTTACTGCATCTTCAAAAGCATTATTATTTACATTGCTCACATCATTGCCTTAGTTTTTAATAGTGATAGGATAACACTTCTTCGCTGACTCTGAGTTTATTATGTAAAAAAAAGGAAAAATTCGCTAGAATTTCGCAAAATTTTATCTAAGTAGTACAACTCGAGATTACTACTATAGAAAACACTAAAAAGGGATTTAATGGAATTCAAAACCAATAAAATCGACGGCGCTAATGCTGAAATCACTGCTACACTAGTACAAACAGATATCGATGCTAACATCGAACGTATTGCAAAACAACTTGCAAAAGATGCAAAGATTGACGGTTTCCGTAAGGGTAAAGTACCTGTATCTGCTGTTAAAAAGCAATATGGTGAGAAACTTGTTCAAGATGCAGAAGCAGAAGAACTTCGTAAAGTTCTAGACCTTGGTCTTAAAGACCTTGGTTTTGAAGCTGATGCACTGATCGGTGAGCCTCAAATCTCTAAGTTTGACAAATCTGAAGATAAAATCGATGTAGCCGTAACAATTGCGTTACGTCCAGAAATCAATCTTGAAGGTTATGCAGACCTTGCTCCAGAAACTAAAAAGCCAAAAGTTACTGCAAAAGCAATTACTGATCGTATCCAAGACATTGCACAATCACAAGCTGCATTTGTAACAGTAGATGAAGATCGTGCACTTGTAGATGGCGATACTGCACTTATTAACTTTGAAGGTTCAATTGATGGTGAACTATTTGAGGGTGGTGCTGCTGAAGATTTCTCACTTACACTTGGTTCAGGCCAATTTATCCCAGGTTTTGAAGACCAGATAATTGGTATGAGTAAGGGTGAAGAGAAAGTTATCACTGTGACTTTCCCTGAAAATTATGGTGGAGAAAAGCTTTCTGGTAAAGAAGCTGCATTTAAAGTAAAAGTTAATGCTATCCAAGAAAAAGAAAAAGTTCGTATGGACGCAGCACTTGCTAAAAAGATGCTACCAGGTGATGAAGAAGCATCAATGGATAAATTAAAAGAACAAGTAAAGACTCAAATCGAGACTGAAGAGCTTGCAAAACTTTATAACGACGAACTAAAACCAAGTCTTCTTGAAGCATTCGTTCAAAAATTCAACTTCGACCTTCCTGCTTTTGTTGTAGAACAAGAGATGGATATGGCACTTAACAAAAAAGCTCAAACGATGAGTGAAGATGAGATCAATGAACTTAAAGGTGACCAAGAAAAAGTTACTGCACTACGTGAAGAGTTCCGTGATGAAGCATCACGTTCAGTAAAAGCAACCTTTATTATTGACGCACTTGCAAAAGCTGAAGATGTTAAAGTTGGAGAAAATGAAGTAATGCAAACTATTTATATGGAAGCTATGCAAATGGGTCAAGACCCTGCTGGCGTATATGAAAATTACAAAAACTCTGGTTACCTTCCTGCTATTCAAATGGCAATGGTAGAAGACAAAGTACTTACTAAAATAATCGATGCAAAGCTTAAAGACTAAGTTTTAAAAACTTAAGATTCGTCTTTTTTAACACCCATATCTCAAATGGGTGTTGTGCTTTAAAAAATGATTAGCTACAATACAAGAGTTTTAAATAACTAAAACTTTTTACATAACTATTTTTTAAATCATTAAAAGGCAAACAATTGAGTTATATTCCTTATGTCATCGAAAAAACAGGTCGTGGTGAACGATCTTACGATATCTTTTCACGTCTATTAAAAGACCGTATAGTTATGCTTAGTGGTGAAGTAAATGACCAGTCAGCGTCAACCATTGTTGCACAACTTTTATTTCTAGAAGCAGAAGACCCAGAAAAAGACATCTACTTCTATATCAACTCACCAGGTGGTGTAATTACAGCAGGTATGTCAATTTTTGACACGATGAATTACATAAAACCTGATGTTTCGACGATATGTATAGGACAAGCGGCATCTATGGGTGCTTTTTTACTTAGTTCTGGTGCCAAAGGTAAGCGTTATTCATTGCCAAATTCACGTATCATGATTCACCAACCATCAGGTGGTGCGCAAGGACAATCAACTGATATCCAGATACAAGCAAAAGAGATTCAGCGTATGAAAGATGATCTAAATGCTATTTTGGCTGAAAATACAGGTCAAAAAGTAACAAAAATTGCTGAAGACACAGAACGAGACAACTTTATGTCAGCCGAAGAATCAAAAAAATACGGTATGATAGATGAAGTAATTTCGAAAAATTCAAAAAAGTAAGGTGTTAACATATGGCAGGAAATCTTCGTAAACGCCGTGATATATCTGCTGTAGATTCATCATCTGACGTTCCTTCATTTGGTGGTAGTGGTTCTGATCTTAGTGAACCTACTAGTGATTTGGAGATGTACTCAAAAGAGGTACTTTCTCAACTTATTCATGACAACCTTCCTCCAACCCCGAATAACTTTACTCTTTATTTTGACAGACTTCTTGAAGACAAGTCAGAGGCAATGCGTAAACAGATCACTTCTGTACTTGAATTTGAAGATAATAATGATGATGAAAAGACCATTGAATTAGAAAAAAGTATCAAGCTTGGGTTTTCCTCAATTAAATCAATTCTACAAGTCACTTCAAACCTATACAAAAACATGGCCTTGATGGAAAAGATTCTAACAAAGCGACGTACAGAACTTGGGGATAAAAAAGACGCACAGTCGGTTGTCTCGACTGTTGCATCTTTGGATCAAGACATTGGAAAATTAAACAATATCTTGAAAAAACAAGTAGATCACATTAAAAGTCTTTACCAAGATACGGCCGGTATTCTTAAAAATGTTGAGAATGAAACTATTTATGATAATCAGTTTGGTATCTATAATAAACGTTATCTATTACAAAAACTTGAGCAAGAGAAAAACCTTATTTATGAGTTTAAACATACAAGTACACTCATTACGATTGAGTTATCAAAAGAGTTAGAAGAAAACATTGATAATCCAAAAGCATTGATGCTTATGACACGTACTGTGGCGCGTCTTTTAATGAAAACATCTCGTCGTAGCGATGTTGTTGCGCATTATGGAGATGGCGTTTTTGCAATGGTACTTAAACATACAGATATTAATAATGCAAAACGCGCGAGTGAGCGATTATGTGATCTTGTTGCTTCGAGCAATTTCTTCTTAGCTGAAAAAGAAGTACAACTTCAAATTTCATTAGGAATAGCTGATATAAGTTCAGAAAGATCTGTTGAAGAGACACTTGTATGTGCATTAAATGCAATGGAAAGTGCATATGAAAATGATAAAGTTGATTATGCTGTTTGCACGAAGGATTTAGAAGAGTCATGAAACTCCCCGTAGTTGTATACCCCGATAAAAAATTAAAAGAGATCTCTAAAGAAGTCACTAGCTTTGATACTGACTTGCATGAGTTTCTCGACAATATGTATGAAACAATGCTAGAAAGTAATGGAATTGGCCTGGCGGCTATTCAAGTTGCTGTTGCTAAACGTATTTTAGTACTGTGCATTCCTGATGAAGAGGGTGAGCAGTCTAAAGATAAATTATTAGAAATCATTAATCCTGTTGTTTCAAATGAAGAAGGAACTATCGTTTATCAAGAAGGCTGTTTAAGTGTTCCTAGCTTTTATGAAGATATAGAACGTTATGAAAAATTAACACTGACTTACCATGATAGACACGGAAATGAAAATGTGCTTGAGGCAGAAGGCTTGACTTCTGTTGCGATACAACATGAGATAGACCATTTAGATGGAAAACTATTTATTGAAAAACTTCCTTATGGACGCAGAAAGAAATTTGAAAAAGAATACAAGAAGTTATTAAAATCGAAGAAGTCCTAAAACTGCGATTATCCATCTCCCCCAAGAGATGAATAGTCATTCTATTCTGAATGCGTAGCCTCATATAGATCAATCATTGAAATAATCAAAACTAGACTAGCTACTACACTACCAACTACTAGATGAATTTCAGTCATCTTTGTCTCCTTGTGTTAACAAGTGCATTTAAAAACACCTTACAAGTAAACCAGCAGTCCCCCAAATAGATAGTGATAAAAGACAGCAATAGTCTAACACATACAACTCAGTATTGTTCTTAAATAAAATATATTCATATTTATCTCCTTGGCATAGGGTTTTATCATAAAAACTTATACTATTTCATGCAGGACAAACACTTTAAACTTAAAAAATAGAATTAAAAGATATTAG
>JBFFDB010000061.1:0-5968 GCA_041559595.1 Sulfurimonadaceae bacterium | reverse complement strand
ATTTGTGTACTCATGTATAAGCCTATTCCTGTGCCTTGACCTACTTCTTTTGTTGTTATCTCAGGCTTGAAGATATCATGTATTACATCTTCAGGTATACCACCAGCATTATCTTCGATCTCTATATTGATATGGTTGTCTTCTTTGTAAAAATTTATATAGATATCACGTTTATCAATACCGCGTTCGTTAAAGGCATCTTTTGCATTATTGATAATGTTTAAGATAAGGTGCTTGAACTCATTCTCGACTCCATAAATAAGAAGTTCATCACGACTTTGTATATGTATATTGATGTTATTTTGCATAAATTCATCATTCACAAGAAGAAGAACAGATTGTAGACAACGCTTGATACCAAAGCTATTTGCTTCTTTGGTGGGTCTAAAAAAACTTCTAAATTCTTCTAGAGTTGTTACCATATGAGAGATTTGTGTCTGCGTATTATTTGTCATCTCTTCTATGTAGCCGTGCGTTACATTTCCCTCTTTAAAGTCTTCTTTGAGCAAGTCACTCATCAATGATAGAGCATTTAAAGGTTGTTTCCATTGGTGGGCAACCGCATCCATCATCTCACCCATAGCCGCCATTTTAGCTTGTTGTTCAAACTTTTTATGGTTACCTTCACGTAACTCAATCTCTTCTTTGATACGTTGTTCAAGACTTTGGTTTATAGCATCAATTTCATCTTTAAGCTTATTGGTTTTAGAAATACTTGTTTCTAATTCAGACTGTCGTTTGTCATAACGAGTCAAGAAGACATCAAGAAGTATATCGAGGTCAGCCCTGTGTGGGGAGTGAGCACTTTTTCTAACAGCATTAAGGAGTTCAGAGGTATCTAAGTTTGCGTATTCACCTTCAGGATTTTTTCTACGCTTAATAGCAGGGTCTGGTTTTAGAAAAGGGTTCTTTAGCATAATGTAGAATTATAACAAATTTTTTATAAATGAATAAGATAAATGAGAAGAGCAGAAGAAAGATAGTTTGGCTTAAAAGCCAAAACTATCTTAAGATTAACACTGGTACGTAGTTTTAAACTCGTAAGCAGTTGGACGACCTTCATCTGGCCATACATCACGCTCAAATCTATAGTGCTGGTAAGCATCAATAAATTCTTTTGTGAATACAGGCTGTAAGAATTCATTGTCACGAATAAGTGCTTCTAATGAACCACGAAGTGTATGAGGCATTTGAGGAATACCTTTTTCACGGATTTCATCTAAAGTAAGTTCAAATAGATCTTCATCCATTGGACCAATTGGGATATCTTTATTTTTAATACCATCAAGACCAGCCATCATCATTACAGCAAATGCTAGGTAAGGACAAGCAGTAGAATCTGGGAATCTCATCTCAATACGAGTAGCCATTTCACCTGCACCGTATGGAATACGACAAGCTGCAGAACGGTTTTGAGAAGAGTACGTTAAGATACTTGGAGCTTCAAACCCTGGAATAAGTCTTTTATATGAGTTTGTAGTCGGGTTCGTAAATGCTGCAACTGCACGAGCATGTTTAAAGATACCAGCAGTATAGTTAAGTGCCATCTCTGAAAGGTTACCATAGTTACCTGGAGCATAGAAAAGATTTTTACCATCTTTCCATAGTGATTGGTGTACGTGCATACCATTACCATTGTCACCATAAAGTGGCTTAGGCATGAATGTAGCAGTCTTACCGTTTAGGTGAGCTACCATTTTTACTACATATTTGTATTTTTGAACATTATCAGCAGCGCCGATGATATCAGAGAAAACGATACCGATTTCGTGTTGACCTTGTGCAACTTCGTGGTGACCTAGAACAACTTCAAGACCAACTTGCTCTAGAACTTGCATCATTTCAGCACGCATGTCAACAGCAGAGTCAGTAGGAGCTACTGGGAAATAACCACCCTTAGTCCCTGGACGGTGACCTGTATTATACATGTCTTCATAAGCCGTACCAGAGTTCCACTCACCCTCTTCAGTATCAACTTTGTAACCAGCTTCATTGATATTATCAATAAATTTTACATCGTCAAACATGAAGAATTCATTTTCAGGACCAAAGTATGCAGCATCAGCAATACCTAGAGTTTCAGCATGCTTAAGAGTCGCTTTAGCGATTGAACGTGGACATCTTTCATATGCTTGTTCTTTGTAAATATCATAAACATCACAAAATACAATTATTGTTGGATCAGCAGTAAATGGATCTAAAAACGCAGTTTCTATATCTACTTTTAAGAGCATATCAGACTTGTTGATTGGTTGCCAAGCTTCAATTGATGAACCATCAAATGGTAAGCCATTTTCAAGTTGACCAGTAGTTACAGCACTCATTCTGTAACTAATATGGTGCCAAGCACCTTTAATATCTGTAAATCTAAAGTCTACAAATTGAACATCGTTCTCTTCACAATAATTAAAGAATTCTTCTGTGCTATTTACGAATTTTCCCATAGGGTGTCTCCTGAAATTTTATATTGTAGGAATTATAACTAAAGTAACAAAAAATGAAAGATTGGGAATGATTAAAAATTAATCATTTGTATTAGTGTGTTTCATATAGTAAGATTAACCAACGATAACAAGTGATTAAAAATTAATCATTTCTCTTGAGGCCTTGTATATACGGGTTAGATAAAGTCTATAAATTAAAAGTTTACCATATGTCTTTTTCGCTTTTTAAAATAAGCACACTGGGTATATCCTACTTCTTTTGCGAAAGCTTCTATCTCTTGGCGGTATAAACCAACCTGTTCCGGTTTATGTGCATCAGATGAAAATGTAATGGGAATATCAAGTTCAAAAGCACGTTCTAAAAGAGCTTTTGAGGGGTATGGTTCAGCACATGGTTTTCTGTATCCAGCAACATTAAGCTCTAGGACCATGTCTGCTTTTTTGATCGCTTGAAGAGCTTCTTCTGCTATGGAAACAACACTCCCCTTAGGCATAAATTTGAATACTTTTATAAGGTCTAAGTGCCCTACAATATCAAAATAACCCGTTTGAGCCATGTCCCTAATAAGGTCAAAATATTCTTGCCAAATAGTATCAATGTCTGCACCTTCATATTTACCTATGAATTCTGGATTATCAAAACCCCATTTATCAATAAAATGTGCAGAGCCAATGAGGTAATCTACATCAGCATCAAGAATACGTTTATCCATATAGCCAGGAAGATAATCGACCTCATAAGCAAAGAGAATATCAATTTCATCTTGATACTTTGTCTGTACCTCTTTTACCATGTTTTGATAGGTGGACATTTGCTCAAAGGACATACGATATTTTGGATCAAAGTTCATGGGGGCATGGTCTGAAACACCGTATTTGTCGATACCCTGAGCTATAGCAGCTTCGATGTAAGATGATAAATCCCCTTCAGCATGATTACAAAGGATAGTGTGATTGTGCAAATCAATTGTCATGGGTTTCTCGATTAGGCGTGATATTTAAAACTAATTATATATTAACTTGTCTATAATCTACTAAAGCAAATAATTTAATTTGAAAATTTATTGGAGTAGTTTATGACCCAAGAAGAACTTGATGCCTTGATGAGTGCTGATATCAGTATAGACGAGTTAGAAGAAGGTACAGACGAAGTACTTGAGGATCCTGTTTCAAGTGAAGATGAAATGGATAGTGACGAACCTTCTGCAGAAGGAAGCTCTAAAGCAGAAGAGTATGATGATTACAAAGTTTCAGCTACACACAATTGGCCACCACCACCACCAACAGATGATCATAAAATGGTTCATCAACTTGATGATGTGACAAAAGAGAGTGAAGAAAAAGCGTCTGAGATTTTTGACCATATTGAAAAGATCAGTGATGAGTTGATGGAAGCAGAGGGAACATTAGCGGATGTTGTTGAAACTTTTGACAGTAACATAGAGCTGTTTGAGACATTAAGTGCCAAGTTCCCTGATGTAGAAGCGTTTAAGGTGCAGTTAGAAAAAAACAAAAGTTCTAAAGATACTGTAGAAACGCATATTCAATCTTTACAAGATCATGGTGATGCCATTATGAATGTTATGGATATTATGCAGTATCAAGATATTCACAGACAAAAGATTGAACGTGTTATCAATGTAATGCGTGCTCTGTCTAGTTATATGAATGAGCTTTTTGCAGGTAAGATAGATGATGAGAAACGTGTAGCCTCTGCACGCCATCTTCCTGGAGACAGTGGAACAGCTGACGTTGTTTCTACGGACGATATAGAAAGTTTACTTGCTTCGTTTAGTAAGTAGTTATATTTTTTAATTCTCTTGACGTACGAAGTTTGCTAGAATTCGAAAAAATTTATCTAAAGTATTATTTATGAACAAAGTCGAACTTCTTTCTCCTGCCGGAAATCTTGAAAAATTAAAAATTGCACTGGACTATGGTGCAGATGCCGTATATGGAGGAGTGTCTCACTTCTCTTTACGGATACGTTCTGGTAAAGAATTTACTATGGAGAGCTTCAAAGAAGGGATTGATTATGCCCATGCTCGTGGTAAAAAAGTCTATACGACTATAAATGGCTTTCCGTTTAATTCACAAATCAACCTTCTAAAAAAACATATAGCTGATATTGCAGCACTTGGACCTGATGCAATTATCGTTGCGACTCCAGGTGTTTTAAAACTTGCTCATGAAATTGCTCCGCATATTGACTTACATCTTTCGACACAAGCGAATGTAATGAATGTATTAGATGCACAGATCTATTATGAGATGGGTGCGAAGCGTATTATTACAGCACGTGAGATTTCACTAAAAGATCTTCAAGAGATTAAAAAAGAACTTCCTGATCTAGAGCTTGAAGTCTTTGTTCATGGCTCAATGTGTTTTGCTTATAGTGGACGTTGTCTTATTTCGACATTACAAAGTGGACGTGTCCCTAATCGTGGTTCGTGTGCAAATGATTGTCGTTTTCCTTATGAGATGTATGCAGCCAATCCAGAGACAGGGACTCTTTTTAGATTAGAAGAAGACCCTGGAATTGGAACATACATTATGAATTCCAAAGATCTTAATCTTGCCTCACATATGAAAGAGATTTTGGATTCTGGATGTGTTGACTCTGTCAAGATCGAGGGACGTACGAAGACTTCTTATTATGCAGCGACTACGGCTAAAGCTTATAGAATGGCTATTGATGATTATTATGATGACAAATATGTTCCCGAGCGTTATCAAGAAGAGTTAGAGAGTATGCAAAACCGTGGATTTACGGATGCATATTTAATTAATCGACCTTTTGAGAAACATGATGGACAGAGTCTCGACTTTACTATGCAGATGGGCTCACATCAAGTGACGGGTATGGCCACTGAATCAGGTGAATACTATATGTGTAAATACACCACTAAGCCAGGTGATAAGTTAGAGATTATGGCACCGGTTGAAAGTAATATAGAAGAAATCGATAATGAATATGGAAAGATCATCTTTGAAAATGAAAAACCTTATCTAATCTTCAAAAAATTAGAAGCACAAAACAATAAGGTTTGGGAGGAAGTACATAGTGGAAATGTAAATCCAATAAAACTACCTGTAACTTTTCCCAAGTACACATTCTTCCGTATTCCAGCAGGTGACATTAATCAAGCTCCACCAAAATAATCCGTGGCGGTCGCACAGCGATATTTCTTCAGTAAAGTAAAACTTCTTTACAGATGCGGAGCGGAGTTTACAAAACAATCCACGACCATCGCGAAGCGCCATCCATTCAGCAAAGTAAAACTTTTTGAGCTTTATCTTTAACCTAGGATATGAATATTTGTAGCAATGTCTCCTTTTTCTTTGCCTCGAAGCTCAAAGGTGACACATGCGCCATTAATCAAAGGACCGTCTGAGTCCTTAGCAGATACAAAATACCCATGTTCACCGCCATCAGCTATGACAAAACACTGTTCAGCACTTGTAGTACCACCACTACAATTAAATAATTTCCCTTTCATAATAGATCCTTTTCTTGAGTTACT
>JBFFDB010000060.1:0-5995 GCA_041559595.1 Sulfurimonadaceae bacterium | reverse complement strand
TAGAATTTATTTCTGGTTTATCTGTACTTGAGCTTTCTGAGCTTGTAAAAGAATTTGAAGAAAAATTTGGTGTATCTGCACAACCTGTTGCAGTTGCTGGTGGTGCTGCTGCTGGTGGCGAAGCTGCTGAAGAAAAATCTGAGTTTGATGTAATTATTACTGATGCTGGCGCTAAGAAAATTGGTGTTATTAAAGCTATCCGTGGTCTTACTGGTCTTGGTCTTAAAGAAGCAAAAGAAGCTGCAGAAGCTCTTCCTTCAACAATTAAAGAAGGTGTTTCTAAAGAAGATGCTGAAGCTGCAAAAGCTGAACTTGAAGCTGCTGGTGCTACAGTAGAAGTTAAATAATTATTTAACGCTTCACTTTTTTAAACTGAGGGCTTGCGGTTCTCGACCTTTAGGGTCATTTGGCTTAATGCTAAATGGCCCTTTTTGCGTACAAGCCACTAACATTTATTACCTGTGGTCTATTTCAGGGACGCCTGATTCTATTTGTCCATATCTTGGATATAACTATTTTCACTTTATATTATTATTTAAATCTAAATCATGACAAAAATATTGCATGGTGCACTTTTTTATCTCGTGAATATAGTTATATCCAAGTAATTGGATGAATTACACACAAGAAGCTTCTAAGACGTTTAGAAATTTCTTGCAAATGCCCCAGTACACTGCTACTGACATTTTAACAAATAAAATTAATGAGGTTATTTATGCTAAACAGCTTACATTCTGGTAATCGTTTACGTGTTGATTTTGCTAAGACAGCTCAGCAAATTCACATACCTAACTTGCTTCAACTTCAACAAAGTTCTTACGATAGCTTTTTGATGATAGATGAAAAAGACCGCTCTGCAAGTGGTATTGAACAAGTTTTTCAATCAGTATTTCCAGTTCATGATATTCAAAATCGTGTTACTTTAGAATACCTTGGTTCAGAAGTCGGACACCCTAAATACACTGTTCGTGAGTGTATGGAGCGTGGTCTTACTTATTCAGTTTCACTACGTATGAAAACACGTCTTGTTCTTTGGAACCGTGATGAAAACACACGTGAAAAAACTGGTGTTCAAGATATTAAAGAGCAGATGATCTTTATCCGTGATATTCCTTTAATGACGGATAGAACTTCTTTTATCGTTAATGGTGTTGAGCGTGTTGTTGTAAATCAACTTCACCGTTCTCCGGGTGTTATCTTTAAAGAAGAAGAGTCTAACACAGCAGCTGCAAAATTAATTTATACAGCGCAGATTATTCCAGATCGCGGTTCATGGTTATACTTTGAGTATGATCCTAAAGATATCCTTTATATGAGAATCAATAAGCGTCGTAAAGTGCCTGTTACTATTATGTTCCGTGCTCTTGGATATTCTAAGCCTGACATCTTGAAACTTTTCTATCCATTACAGAAGATTCAAACTCAAGATAACAAGTATGTACTTCCATTTGATCCATCAGACTTTGCTGGTCGTTTAGATCATGACTTAGTTGATGTAGACGGTAAAGTAATCGTTGCTGCGGGTAAACGTTTATCGACTAAAAAAGGTCAAAAGCTTGTAGAAGATGGTCTTACTCATGTTCAATATCCTATTGAAACATTGATGGAACGTCACTTAGCTGAACCAATTATCGATCCTGAAACTGGTGAGATCCTTTTTGATACGATGACGCTTCTAGATGAGACTAAGTTAAAGAAAATGGCTGAGTCAGGTATTGAATCTTTTGTTATTGCTAATGATTTAGCTGATGGTGTTGATAGCTCTGTAATCAATGCATTTAATGCTGATGCTGATTCTCTTAAGCTTCTTAAGCAAACTGAAGATATTGAAGATGAAAATGATTTAGCTGCGATTCGTATTTACAAGGTAATGCGTCCAGGTGAACCAGTGACTAAAGATGCTGCTAAAGCATTCGTTAACCAACTTTTCTTTGATCCAGAGCGTTATGACTTAACTCAGGTTGGTCGTATGAAGATGAATCACAAACTTGGTCTAGATGTACCTGAATATGTAACAGTGCTTACACACGAAGATATTATCAACACAGTTAAGTATGTAATTAAAGTTAAAAACGGTCAAGGTCATATTGATGATAGAGATCACCTAGGTAATAGACGTATTCGTGCTATTGGTGAGCTTCTTGGTAATGAGTTACATAATGGTCTTATTAAGATGCAAAAGGCAATTCGTGATAAATTATCTACGATGTCTGGTCCTCTTGTAGAGATCATGCCTCATGACCTTATCAATTCTAAGATGATCACGTCGACTATTATGGAATTCTTTTCTGGTGGTCAGTTATCTCAATTTATGGATCAAACAAACCCACTATCAGAAGTAACGCATAAGCGTCGTCTTTCTGCTCTAGGTGAAGGTGGTCTTGTTAAAGAACGTGCGGGCTTTGAAGTTCGTGATGTTCACCCGACACATTATGGTCGTATCTGTCCGATTGAGACTCCAGAGGGTCAAAATATTGGTCTTATCAATACACTTGCTACTTACTCTAAAGTAAATGAGCATGGATTTATTGAAGCACCGTATAACACTGTTGTAGATGGAAAAGTCACCAATGAAGTCGTTTACTTAACAGCAACGCAAGAAGAAGGTAAGATTATCGCTTCTGCTACGCACCCAGTAAATGCAGATGGTTCTTTCCCAGATGACCTAGTTGAGTCTCGTCAAGATGGTGAGATCATGTTACGTAAATCAGCTGATTGTGAACTACGTGACCTTTCTGCTCACATGGTTATCGGGGTTGCGGCTTCACTTATTCCTTTCTTGGAACATGATGATGCCAACCGTGCTCTAATGGGATCGAATATGCAACGTCAAGCATGTCCTCTTCTTAAGGCAGAAGCGCCAATGGTTGGAACAGGTATGGAAGCAATTATTGCTAGAGATGCTTGGGAAGCTGTTAAGGCTGAACGTGCTGGAACTATCGAGAAAATCGATGGTAAGCATATTTATATCATGGGTGAAGATGAAGATGGTACATTTATCGATTATTACTCAATGCAAAAAAATATGCGTACCAATCAGAACACAACATTTACTCAAAAACCAATTGTTAAAGTTGGTCAGGTAGTTACAGCTGGTCAAGTTATTGCTGATGGTCCAAATATGGATCAAGGTGAGCTTGCACTTGGTGTAAATGCACAAGTTGCCTTTATGCCTTGGAACGGTTATAACTATGAGGATGCGATCGTTATCTCTGAGCGTATGATCCGCGAAGATGCCTTTACTTCTGTTCACGTTTATGAAAAAGAGTGTGAAGCTCGTGAACTTAAGCATGGTGTTGAAGAGGTAACTCGTGATATTCCTAATGTTCGTGATGAAGAACTTGCTCATTTAGATGACTCAGGTATTGTTAAAATCGGTACTCACGTTGAAGGCGGTATGATTCTTGTTGGTAAGGTTTCTCCTAAGGGTGAAGTTAAACCAACTCCAGAAGAACGTCTATTACGTGCTATCTTTGGTGAAAAAGCAGGACATGTTGTAAATAAATCTTTATACTGTGCTCCTTCAATGGAAGGTGTTGTTGTTGATGTTAAAGTCTTTACTAAAAAAGGCTATGAGAAAGACGCACGTACACTTGAATTTGAAAAGATGGAAAGAGATGAGTTAGAGCGTGAGCATTATGACCGTCTTCTTATGATCGATAAAGAAGAGATGCTACGTATCTCTTCTTTACTTACAACAGCAGCCTTAGCTTCTGATGTATCTGTTAATGGGAATGATTATAAAGCGGGTGATAACATCACTGCTGAAGATCTAGCTTCTGCTAACCGTTTTGCAATGAACTCTATTGTTAAAGCCTTTGCAGATGATCTTCAGACTCAATATGATGTGATTAAGAATCACTTCCAAAAGCAGAAGAAAAAATTCCGTGATGAACACGAAGAAAAACTAGACATCCTAGAAAAAGATGACATCCTTCCAAATGGTGTTGTTAAATTCGTAAAAGTCTATATCGCAACAAAGCGTAAGCTAAAAGTTGGTGATAAGATGGCGGGTCGTCACGGTAATAAGGGTATCGTATCTAACATCGTTCCAGAAGTTGATATGCCATACCGTGCAAACGGACGTGCGGTAGACGTTATTCTTAACCCACTTGGTGTACCTTCACGTATGAATATCGGGCAGATCCTTGAGATGCACCTTGGTATGGCAGGTCGTGAACTTGGTTACCAATTAGAAGATATTTTTGCTTCTAAGCAAAAAGATTTTATTGCTCAACTTCGTTCTAAGATGACAGAGATTGCTGATGTTGCTTCATTAATGGATGCAAAGAATGTAATCGCTGGTTTAGATGATGCAGAGTTCTTAAAATATGCACGTGACTGGTCAAAAGGTGTTAAGTTTGCTACACCAATGTTCGAGGGTGTAAATCCTGAAGAGTTTGCTAAGTTATATGAGTTAGCAAAAATGGACATGGATGGTAAGGTTGAACTTTACGACGGTATGACAGGTGAGAAGATGAAAGAACGTGTTAACGTTGGTTACATGTATATTCTTAAACTTCATCACTTAGTTGACGAAAAAGTTCACGCACGTTCAACTGGACCATACTCTCTAGTTACTCAGCAACCAGTTGGTGGTAAAGCACTATTTGGTGGTCAAAGATTTGGTGAGATGGAAGTATGGGCTCTTGAAGCTTATGGTGCTTCTGCGGTTCTAAAAGAGATGTTAACGATCAAGTCTGATGACGTTGAAGGTCGTGTACGTGCTTATAAAGCATTAACAAGAGGTGAAAGTGTACCAGCTTCTGGTATCCCTGAGACCCTATTTGTATTAACGAAAGAGCTACAAGCTCTTGCGCTTGATGTAGAAATTTTTGACGAGGAAGAGACTGATGAAATTAGTGCCGATTGAGATTAAAGACGACAACCGTCCAAAAGATATTAAACAGCTTCAATTTCGCCTAGCGAGTCCTGAGAAAGTTCTTTCTTGGTCTCATGGTGAAGTAAAGAAGCCTGAAACTATTAACTACCGTACGCTTAAGCCTGAGCGTGATGGTCTTTTTTGTGCAAAGATCTTTGGTCCGGTACGTGACTATGAGTGTCTTTGTGGTAAATACAAGAAGATGCGTTATAAGGGTGTAGTATGTGAGAAGTGTGGTGTTGAAGTAACAACAACTAAGGTTCGTCGTACTCGTATGGGTCACATCGACTTAGTTACTCCAGTTGCACATATCTGGTATGTATCTTCATTACCTTCACGTATCGGTACACTTCTTGGTGTTAAGATGAAAGATCTTGAACGTGTACTTTATTACGAAGCATATATCGTTCGTAATGCTGGTGAAGCGTGTTATGATGGTGAGCAAAGTATTCCTGTTCTTAAGTACGATGTACTTAATGAAGAGCAGTATCAAACACTTATGTCTCGTTATTCTGAATCAGGTTTTGAAGCTCAAATGGGTGGAGAGATCGTTAAGAACCTTCTAAACGACATGGATCTAGTTGAAATGTTCCAAGGTCTTAAAGAAGATATCGAAAAGACTAACTCAGAAGCAAAGCGTAAGACAATTATCAAGCGTCTAAAAGTTATCGAGTCATTCCTAAATTCTGGTAATAATCCAGCATGGATGATGCTTGAGCAACTTCCGGTTCTTCCACCTGATCTTCGTCCACTTGTAAGCCTTGATGGTGGTAAGTTTGCGGTTTCAGATGTAAATGACCTTTACCGTCGTGTTATTAACCGTAACCAACGTCTTAAGCGTCTTATCGAACTAGATGCACCTGAGATTATTGTACGTAACGAAAAGCGTATGTTACAAGAGTCTGTAGATGCACTATTTGATAATGGTCGTCGTGCGAATGCTGTTAAGGGTGCGAACAAGCGTCCACTTAAATCTCTTTCTGAGATCATTAAGGGTAAGCAGGGTCGTTTCCGTCAAAACCTTCTTGGTAAGCGTGTTGACTTCTCTGGACGTTCTGTTATCGTTGTTGGACCAAAACTTAAGATGGACCAGTGTGGTCTTCCTAAGAAAAT
>JBFFDB010000059.1:0-6053 GCA_041559595.1 Sulfurimonadaceae bacterium | reverse complement strand
GAAAATGAGTTAAATAATGCAACGGTGTGGGTGAAAGACTTAGAAAACAAAACTGAATCAGAAATTTCTCAAGAAGATTTCTAGATTAATATCTTATAATATGTCTTTATAAACAAGGGGTTATATGTTAAATCAGTTAGAAGAGTATTCTCTGCTTGTTTTAGAATATGGTTTTTTTCTAGGACTGTTTTTTCTTATCAACCTATTCATCTATGACCGCTTTATTCAACGTCGTCATCAACTGCTAATCAATTATCCTGTTATCGGACGTATGCGATATGTTTTTGAGATGCTCAGAGATCCTATGCGCCAATACTTTGGTGAAGAGACATTTTATGAATCTCGTGACAAGATTGATTGGGTTTATAAAGCAGCCAAAGATGTGCCTAACTTTTTATCATATTCCGTTTCTCAACCATTTCATGGCTCACGTTTCATTGTAAAGCACTCCAATAGTGTTCTTAATGATAATGAGATCTCTGATGACTTCTCTGTTGAGTTTGGTGAGCAAAGAGAACAGCCATTTACAGCGAAGTCAGTTATTTTTCGTTCTGCTATGAGTGATGGTGCACTAAGCCCGGAGGGAACGCGCGCCTTTGTTATAGCAGCAGCCAAATCAGGTTTTCCTTTAAATACAGGAGAAGGTGGGCTAACCTCAAACTATTTTGTAACACACGCCCCAGACACGAGCAATGCGCCCTATCTTGAGATAATTCAAAGTACATTTATCTCTGAATGTGTTTTTAAAGTCACTGCTTTTTTCTTTAACAGGTCGCTAGCTATTAAGGCATATAGAAAAATACTTTTACATAAAAAAACTGAGAATACCTATATTTATGACCCTGAGTCACATGCTCTTTTTCGTCCGAAATGGTCTGCTCCTCTTGAGGATTTTCCAAAAGAGGTTCCAAAAGAGATGCCTGATCTTGTCTTACAAGTAGGTTCAGGTTTATATGGTGTTCGTGATGACAAGGGTGAATTTGACCCCGATCGCTATGCTAAGGTCATGCGTTTTTGCAAGATGACAGAGATCAAAATTGCTCAAGGTGCCAAACAAACAGGTGGAAAGATAATGGCGTCTAAGGTATCTGCTGATATCGCTTATTATCGTGGGGTAGAAGAAGGTAAAGACCTTATCTCTCCAAATCGTTTTCCCTATGCTAAAACGATGGAAGATCTATTTGACTTTATTGGTAAGTGCCAAGAGATCTCCGGTAAACCGGTTGGGATGAAGATTGTTGTCTCAGATGTCCAGCATGTTGAAGATATGACAGCATTGATAGTAGAACGTAAGAAGGATGGCAAGTCTATCCCAGATTATATTGCTATAGACAGTGGTGAAGGCGGTTCAGCGACAGCGCCACTTGAATTAATGGAATCCGTTGGTCTTACAACGAATAACGCTCTTTATATTGTTGATGCCGTTTTACGAAAACATGGAATCCGAGACAGTGTTCGTCTTATTGCAAGTGGAAAGATACTATCTCCTGATGATGCAGTTATCAGTCTATGTGTAGGTGCTGATGCTGTGGCTATTGCACGTGGTTTCATGATGAGTGGTGGCTGTATACGTGCGCGCGTGTGTAATGGTGCAGGCGGGCATATATGCCCTGTTGGATTAGCAACACAAGATGCACGTAGAAGGGCTTCTTATCTTGTTGTACGCAAATCAAATGAGATTGCAAACTATCATAAAAATATGCTCAAAGGTATTAAAACAATGCTCAGTGTTATGGGATTGTCTCGTGTAAGCATGCTTAGCAAAGACAAGCTTTCATATAAAAACTCAAATGGTGAAATCTATTTTGATATTGACAAATATTTTCATCATAAATTACATGTGTAGGATACTATGAATAATTACGGAATAGATATATGGGGTGATGATAACTTTATCATCGAAGGCGCAGAGGTAAAAGTTAACTATCTTAGTAAGCCTTCATTATTAAAAATAACAAATGAAATACGTTCTTCTGGTCTAAGAGGACCATTAATTGTAAGGTTTCCACATTTAATTGAGAAACAGGTCAATAATTTATATTCAACCTTTGAGAACTCTATGAAAGAGAGCAACTATAAGGGTAAGTTTAAAGCCGTTTTTCCTTTAAAGGTAAATCAGTTTCCTCAAGTTATCAATACGATCACCTCTCATGGTATCAAACATAATTATGGGCTTGAAGCAGGAAGTAAAGCAGAACTTGTTCTTGCCATGTCAAAAACCCCTGATGGTGCACCAATTACAGTCAATGGATTCAAAGACACAGAGATGATCAGTCTAGGATTCATGGCTGCACAAATGGGACATGATATCACCTTGACCATTGAAGGTATTGCTGAGCTTGAGTCTATTATAGAGGTTTCAAAGTCATGTAATTTAAAAGTCCCTTCTATCGGTATCCGCTTACGTTTACACAGTTCAGGATCGGGTATCTGGGCTAAGAGCGGTGGAAATGATGCTAAATTTGGTCTTTCTGCAACAGAGCTACTTGAGGCAATGAACTTACTAAAAGAAAATGACTTGCTCCAATATTTTCACATGGTTCATTTTCACATTGGCTCACAAATGGAAAATATTCCTCCTTTAAAACGTGCACTCAGAGAAGCGGGTAATATTTATGCTGAACTCAAGAAGATGGGTGCAGACAACTTGCGTGCCATTAATATAGGCGGTGGTCTTGCTATAGAATATGCCCAGCATGAAAAAGACAGATTACGCACTTATACTATTGAAGAATTTGCTAATGATGTTATTTTCTTATTGGGCGGGATTATGGATAAAAAAGGTGTAGAACATCCCGATATCATCACTGAATCAGGACGATATATTGTGGCTTCACACTCAGTACTTATTACACCTGTCCTTGAATTGTTTTCACAAGACCATCAAGAAAAGTCTTTACATATAAAAGATCAAAATCCACCTTTAATCGAAGAACTAATAGCCTTAAACGGCCTAGTAAATGCTTCTAATGCGATTGAATACTTACATGATGCACTTGATCACATGGAATCTCTTTTCACTCTGTTTAATTTGGGTTATATCGATCTTCAAGACCGTTCCAATGCTGAAGTCTTGGTCCATGTTATTATTAAAAAAGCACTTCGTTTATGCAGTGATCACCCAACAACTGAACTTGAAAAACTTCAAGCGCGACTACAAGAGCATTATTTAATCAATGCTTCTATTTTTCAAAGTCTTCCAGACTACTGGGGTCTAGGACAGCGTTTTCCAATTATGCCTTTGCATAAATTGGACGAACCAGCACTTCGCTCAGCTAATTTATGGGATATTACCTGTGATAGTGATGGAGAGATTGGTTTTGAAAGTGACTCACCACTGTATCTTCATGATGTAGACTTAGATGAAGAAGAATATTTTCTTGGATTTTTTAATGTTGGTGCTTATCAAGAGACCCTAGGAATGAACCATAATCTTTTTACTCATCCAAGTGAATGTAGTGTAAGTATCACTAAAGAAGGTTATAAGATTGACAATATAATAGAATCGAGTAGTCTTTTAAATGTTGTTTCTAGCCTAGGTTATGATGAAACAAAGATTTTAATACAGCTAAAAAATACACTTGCTCGTTCAAGCTTTATCTCAGAAGAAGAAAAAAGTGATACACTTCAAAAGTTAGAACTCTATTTATATCAAAATAGCTACTTGCGCACAACAAACTAAGGAATATTTTTGAGCTTGTTTTCACAAATCAAAGAAGATTTTACCAACGTATATAAGAATGACCCAGCTATCCACTCTAGACTAGAACTTTTTTTTAATTATCCGGGTGTATGGGCTATTGCTTGGTACCGTATTGCCCATTTCCTTTATCAAAAAAACTGGAAACGTCTTTCTCGTGTTATTATGGGAATTAACCAAATTATTACCAATATAGATATTCACCCTGCCGCTAGCATAGGTAACCGTGTTTTTATAGACCATGGAACAGGTGTGGTCATCGGAGAAACAACAATCATAGAAGATGATGTACTGATTTATCAAGGAGTAACACTAGGTGGTGTTAATCTTAGCCATGGCAAGCGTCACCCTACTCTTAAAAGTGGTTGTGTTATTGGTGCAGGAGCTAAGGTACTTGGAAATATCACCATAGGTGAAAACTCTAAGGTTGGCGCTAATTCTGTTGTAGTCAAAGAGGTTCCTGATCATTCAACTGCTATTGGTATTCCTGCACGTGTGGTTGAAAAGGGAAGGTGTAAAGATCCATTGTCGCATAATAAACTTCCTGATATCAACAAAGAAATATTTGAGTACCTACTCAAACGTGTTGCCGTACTTGAACATGTTATGGTTCAAGACAATAAAGAAATTCTTGAACAAGACCTTGAACTTGAACATATTTATGAAAGCTTCTTAAAGTCTATGAAGTCCTAAGTTCCACAGGGCTTTTTCAAGAACTCTCTCTTATAAAAAATATAAATTTCTTAGAAAATTTGCTATAATTTCAAAATTAAAATTTCATTTGAACTTAGCCATAAATCTCATTCCTGAGGCGGGGCTATTATCAAGTCATAAAAAGGGTAAAAATGCTTTCTGATAGAATCAATGTACTTTCTGAGTCAATCACAATTGCGGTAACAACATTGGCACAAGAACTTCGTGCTGCTGGTAAAGATGTACTTAGTTTCTCTGCTGGAGAACCAGACTTTGATACACCTCAGGTCATTAAAGACAGTGCAATAGCTGCTATTAATGACGGTTTTACTAAGTATACAGCCGTTGATGGTATACCTGAACTAAAAAATGCAGTAAGCGCTAAACTTAAACGTGATAACGGACTTGAGTATGCCGCTAACCAGATCATTGTGTCTAATGGCGCTAAGCATTCTCTTTTTAACCTCTTTCAAGCAACTATCCAAGAAGGTGATGAAGTAATCATCCCTGCTCCATACTGGGTGACTTATCCTGAACTTGTAAACTACTGTGGCGGTACTGTAGTAGAGATACATACAGCTGACACAAGTGCTTTTAAAATCACACCTGAGCAATTAAAAAATGCTATCACAGCTAAGACTAAGATGCTGATTCTTACGACTCCATCCAATCCAACTGGTTCTGTTTATTCAAAAGCAGAACTTGAAGCACTAGCTGATGTACTAAAAGGTACAGAAGTTCTTGTTGCCAGTGATGAGATGTATGAAAAACTTGTTTATGATGGTGAGTTCACTTCAGCTGCTGCTATCAGTGAAGATATGTACAATCGTACCATTACGATCAATGGTCTAAGTAAATCTGTAGCAATGACAGGCTGGCGTTTTGGTTACCTGGCGGCTAAAGACACAGAACTTATCAAAGCAATGAAAAAACTTCAAAGTCAAAGTACATCAAATATCTGTTCAATAACACAAAAAGCTGCTATAACTGGTCTTAATGGTTCTGCTGATGTAGATATTGAGATGATGCGTAAAGCCTTCTCTGCACGTCGAGACGAAGCGGTTGAACTCTTTAATGCAATTGATGGAATCTCTGTTATCAAGCCTGATGGAGCATTTTACTTATTCGTTAATATCTCAGCAATAGAAACTGATTCTTTAAAGTTCTCCAAGCAACTATTAGAAGAGACAGGTGTTGCTGTTGTTCCTGGTGTTGGATTTGGAACAGATGGTCACTTTAGATTCTCTTTTGCAACTGACATTGAGAGTATTCGCGAAGGTATTTCTCGTATTCAAAAGTTCATTTCAGATAATTATTAAGAACACTTCCCTGAGTAAGGGAAGTATAGGTTCTCTTTTGTTAAATAATATTTTTATGATATAATTTAATATAAAATTTATTTCAGAGTACATAATGAAAATACAAGACATTGCAGCAAACTATTCTATTTCTACTAATGATGCACCTAAACAGCGCTCTAATTCTGCTCAAAGTGCTGCTGATTTCTCTCACGAAAAGAATATTAAAAACATAAGTCAACAAGTTGTAGTAAATAACTATTTTGAAGTGTTTGACAAGAACCTTTCAACTGAGACGATTAAGAACCTTATTTCTGCACGTTTACAACCTGACTACAAACTTCCAAAGGTGCATGACTTTG
>JBFFDB010000058.1:0-6247 GCA_041559595.1 Sulfurimonadaceae bacterium | reverse complement strand
TCGTTTCATTAGCGAAGTATCTACTAAAGATTTTGAAACCTGAATTATCGTATCTTTATAAAGAACCAGTGTTTCACTTTGATTACACTGTATTGGTGTTGTTATATTTTTCATTTCATTTTCAGCGAAATATATTCCTGAAATTTGAGGAGATTCTAAACCCTTTTTCTTTAAACTATTAATAATTTCATCAGGTTCGTATGCAAAGAAAATGAATTCATTCTTATTTTTTAGTGCATAATAAGCGTAATCACCCTCAGGTAGAATTCCCTCAAAAATTGAAGGTGCAAACTTCAAGGCTTGAGAAGTCAAATGTACATCTAAGAATGCTTTTTTAACCCAATAAAAAGAAGGTGTTAAAATGACACCTATTTTTTCATGAACATCGATCTTATCCGTATGTTTATCAATAAGAACAATGGCCGAATGCTTGTTAAAAAATAAGTCCAAATATACTTCCCAAATCTATTTATAATAATTAAATTATGTTTATCTTAAAATACCATATTACGTCTTTATGATACTTTCACTTTGTATAATTTATTTATTTTAATTTTATTATAGACTCTATAAGTAACAAGTCAATTGCAATGTGACTTCTAAAATAGTTAAAGGTTGCATCTCGTTTTTATATTTAAATTTATTTTCTAGCATCAGCAAGAGTTAAACAAAAGAGTACATTTTTACCTTTGGACTCTATGCATTGAATCGCCTGAGTGAGTGTCAATCCTGTTGTGATAATATCATCAACTAAAATAACATCTTCATCTTTAAAAGGTTGAAGTTCAAAATTACGCGGATTGAGTAGTCTAAATTGGTATTTCTTTCCTGAATACGACACCTTACTTTTTGCTCGGATTTTAGAGAATAGAGGTTTGATAGATGAACTTTTTAAGGCTTTATTTAATATTGCTGTATGTGAGTATCCATGCTTAATATGATCATCAATACCAAGAGAACACACGCCACTTTCATACTCAAAGTTTTGAGCAAAGGGTGTAAAACTATTTTTAGCTAATTGTTCATAGATGTAATATCCAATATCAGTATGCTTACTTAATAGCAAGGGTTCTATATCATGATATTTATAAAAAGAGTAAACAGGAATTTTACCAAGGATTTTTCGTTTATATAAAGAGGGGGAGAGGTATTCTATTTCACAATTCTTGCAGATATGTTTGAGACTTAGACTCTCACATATCAAGCAACGCATTTTAGTCCATTTTAAGTACAGACATAAAGGCCTCTTGAGGAAGCTGAACCTTACCAATAGCCTTCATACGTTTTTTACCTTTTTTCTGTTTCTCAAGAAGTTTACGTTTACGGGTAATATCCCCTCCGTAACACTTAGCAGTAACATTTTTACCCATAGATTTAATCGTTTCACGTGCAATAATACGTGAACCAAGAGACGCTTGAATAGCCACCTCAAAAAGCTGTCTAGGAACAATCTCTTTCATATTCTTTACCAACTCTCGTCCACGTGAATCTGCAGAGGTTCTAGGTACGATAACAGAAAGTGCATCCACTACATCACCCGCTACACGAACATCAAGCTTAACAAGGTCACCCTGCTTAAACTCAGTTGGGTCATAATCAAAACTCGCATATCCCTTAGATATCGACTTTAATGTATCATAAAAGCCAACAACAATCTCATTCATTGGAACTTCATACTCTAATAGAACACGGTCTTCATTTAGATAATCCATCTTGTTTTGAACACCACGTTTACCAACAAGCAGGTTCATTACATTACCAAGGTATTCTGTTGGCGTAATAACCGTTGCTTTAACATACGGTTCTTCAATTCTTTCTATAAGGTTGACTTCTGGAAGTTCAGAAGGGTTTTGTACTTCTACCAGACTGCCATCATTCATATACACATGGTAAACAACAGAAGGTGCAGTTGCAATAAGGTCAAGGTTGTATTCTCTTTCTAAACGTTCCTTGACAACTTCCATATGAAGCATACCAAGAAATCCAACCCTAAATCCAAAACCAAGTGCGACGGATGTCTCTGGTTCATAAGAAAGAGATGAATCATTAAGTTTTAGCTTATCAAGCGCATCACGTAAGTCTTCAAATTCATCCGTATCAATTGGATACAATCCTGCAAATACGAAAGGCTTAGCAGGTTCATATTCACCTACCGGTTCTGCTGTAGGGTTAGCAGCATCAGTAATAGTATCACCTACGTTAATGATACCCACCTCTTTAAGCCCAAGAACAACAATACCAATTTCACCCGAGTCAATGCTTTTTGTATTGTGACGCTTAAGAGGATGTGGGTACATAAGATCAAGTACCGTATGTTGCTCATTATTAGACATAAGCTTAACCATCTGCCCTTTTTTAATACTTCCATCAAATACACGTACAAGTGCCAAAGCACCCAAATAAGGGTCAAACCACGAATCATAAATAATCGCTTTTGTCGTTGCTTCAGGATCTCCAGTCGGTGCAGGGACTCTGTCAACAATCGCAT
This sequence comes from Sulfurimonadaceae bacterium, assembly GCA_041559595.1. Taxonomy (GTDB): domain Bacteria; phylum Campylobacterota; class Campylobacteria; order Campylobacterales; family Sulfurimonadaceae. The sequence continues at coordinate 3,759 of JBFFDB010000058.1, read as the reverse complement.
CAAGAAGTTCACGAATTCCGATTCCTGATTTTGCAGAGACCAATAGCGCATCAGTAGCATCAATACCTATACTAGATTCAATCTCTTCAGCAACACGTTCAGGTTCAGCCGCAGGAAGATCTATCTTGTTGATAACCGGAAGCAGCTCAAGATTATTTTCCATTGCCATATAAACATTAGCAATTGTCTGAGCTTCAACACCTTGAGCTGCATCCACAATTAGGAGTGCCCCGTCTGAAGAAGCAAGTGACTTAGAAACTTCATATGAAAAATCAACGTGCCCCGGTGTGTCTATAAGATTTAGAATATATGGTTCACCGTCTTTTACATAATTCAAACGAACTGATTGTGCCTTGATAGTGATACCGCGTTCTTGCTCAATGTCCATAGTGTCCATCATCTGTGTACCAAGTTCACGCTCAGTAACAGAACCACACTCTTGAATAATACGATCAGCCAGTGTTGACTTACCATGATCAATATGTGCGATGATAGAAAAGTTTCTAATATTTTTCAAAAAATGCCTTATTTGTTCTTACAGTTTTTACTTATGAAAATAGTGAGTTAACACTTTCATTATGATACACACGACGAATCACTTCACCAAAAAGTGGAGCAACACTAAGTACTTTGATTTTATCCATAGGCTGAGTAACAAGTGAATTAGAAATACACAACTCATCTAAGGCATCACTTTTAAGGTTCTCATATGCTTTACCAGAAAGTACACCATGTGTAGCACATGCCATAACAGAGGTTGCTCCATTAGCCTTAAGTGCCGCAGCACCTTTCACCATTGTTCCCGCTGTATCAACCATATCATCAATCATAATAACATCTTTACCCGTAACGTCACCAATGATGTTCATAACCTCAGATTCATTTGCCTTTTCTCTACGCTTATCAACGATAACCATTTCAAGACCTAGTTTCTCAGCAAAATAACGTGCACGTGCAACGCCACCAATATCTGGACTTGCAATAATAGGATTCTTAAGATTTTTAGACTCTATATACTCTTGAAAAATAATCGAACCATAAAGGTTATCGACTGGAATATCAAAGAAACCTTGAATTTGTCCAGCATGTAAGTCAATAGTAACAACACGATCAATACCAGCTTTTTCAATCAAGTCAGCGACAAGACGCGCTGTAATAGGAACACGTGGAGCCGCCTTTCTATCTTGACGAGCATATCCAAAATAGGGAACAACCGCAGTGATAGAGTTTGCAGATGAACGGCGAAGTGCATCTGTCATGATTAAAAGTTCCATCAGATTATCATTAGAAGGAGCACCTGTTGATTGTACTATAAATACATCACGTCCACGAACACTCTCGGCAATTTGTATTGAAATCTCACCATCACTAAAACGCTTTACTTCCGCCTTAGAAAGAGGTACATCCAAAGATTGACAAACTTCTTTAGCAAACTCAATACTTGACGAACCAGCAAAAATCTTATATCCACGCATCAACAGGGCCTTTTGGGTAAATTAATAATGGAATTATAACAAGAAGAACTAAAAATAAGGTTTAAAATATTGAGTCAATTTCTATTAATCGAGCTTCCAATCTATCTCATCAATCCCACATTCATTTAAATAAGTATTAGTTTTAGAAAAAGGTTTAGACCCAAAAAAACCTCTATAAGAGGACAAAGGAGAAGGATGAGGAGATGTTAATATCAAATGCTTACTTTCATCAATCAGCTTTACCTTAGATTGTGCAGGTTTTCCCCATAAAATAAAGACAATATTCTCTCTATTTTTACTGATCAACTTAATTACTTCATCTGTGAATTTTTCCCATCCGATTTTTTTATGTGAGTTAGGCTCTTTTTCTCTTACAGTAAGTACCGTATTAAGTAAAAAGACACCCTCTTTAGCCCAAGTAGTTAAGTTTCCACTAGCGGGTATATTAAAACCTAAATCAGATTGATACTCTTGGAAAATATTACGAAGCGAAGGAGGAAAAGACACACCATCTTGAACAGAAAAAGCCAATCCATGCGCTTGCCCTTCTCCATGATACGGGTCTTGACCAAGAATAACCACTTTTATTTTCTCAAAAGGCGTCATGTCGAATGCATAAAATATATGTTCATTATCAGGCAAGACTGTATGAGAAAGTTCTTCATTAGCTAAAAAGGCTTCAATTTCTAGAAAAGAACGATTCTTAAATTCATTATAAAGAAGTTCCGACCACTGAGTATCATTTGTTAGTTTCATCATAGTTAATTTTCTCTTTTATCTCTAAAAATAGAGTTTCACAGTCAATAAAAGCCTTGACTATATCTGGGTCAAAATGCGTACCACTTGCTTCAAATATTATGTTTTTGCTCTCTTCATGAGAAAAGGCCTCTTTATACGGACGTTTCGAAGTAAGCGCATCATATACGTCACATAAAGCAAGTATTCTTGCTGATAGCGGGATCTCAGAACCTTTTAAATGACGTGGATAACCCGTGCCATCCCACTTTTCATGATGACATCCTGCAATCTGTGCGCCCATAGACAGAAGATCATTAGAAGGGTGTTCTTTAGATAGATCAATAAGTACCTGCTCACCTTGCTGAGTATGTGACTTTATTATCTCAAACTCTATAGCAGTCAAGCTTCCTGGTTTAAGTAAGATTTCCCTAGGTACCGCAATATTTCCTATATCATGTAATGAGGAAGCTTTATACAAGACATCAACAAACTCATCATCAATGATATCATCATATTTACTATAGCTACGCAACTGTAAAGCTAATGATTTACAATATTCTCGTATTCTATTCAAATGTTCATTAATCCTAACATCATATAGCTCTGCAATCTTACACATGCCAAGTAATAAGCTGGCTTCACTCTGTGCAATCTCTTTTAATTGTCTTTGAAGACCTGCATTAAGCTCATCTCGCTCAAACTTGATTTGTTCGTGACAATATTTTTCTATATCATGTTGATACTTTTTCTGGAGGCAAGTGGTAACTCTGACTTTTAATATTAACGAGTCAAAAGGCTTCACCAGATAATCATCCGCTCCTAGTTCAATCCCCTTTATAATATTGTCCATATCATCCATTGCAGAAATAACAAGGATTGGAATATCTTTTAAAGCAGAATCTTGTTTTATATGTTCTAATACTTCAAAGCCATTCATAACTGGCATGATAATATCTAAAAGGATAATATCCGGTGGATTAACTTGTATCAGATCAAGAGCAACCTTTCCATTCTCAGCAAGAACAACATTAAAACCAAAGGATTCAATCAAACAACTTAAAAGCGTCCGATTAACAATAATGTCATCAACAATTAGAACAGTATGAACTTTATTCATGATTGCACTCCTATAGATATTTTAGACAATTATCATTAAAATGATTTTATGTTTCAAAAGTATTTATAGAATAAAGATATTGATAAAAGACAAGAGTGATGATTAATTATAAAATAGTGATTAATGATGAGTTTATATAGGGGGTTAAGTTGTTGAAGTTAAGTTTCTAAAAACAGGCGGCGACCTACGTTCCCACAAATGAAATCTGCAGTATTATCAGCGATGAGAGGCTTAGCTTCTGGGTTCGGAATGGGACCAGGCGTTTCCCTCTCTCTATAACCACCTGAACTAAGAGCTACACATAGCTATTAGTTCAGATTTCTGTTTTAGATAAGAGTTTATCAGTTAATGTCAATACTATTACAACTAAATACTTTGTTACAGTCTGATTAAGTAGTTATACTTAATAAGGCAGTGTACAACGATTTG
>JBFFDB010000057.1:0-6282 GCA_041559595.1 Sulfurimonadaceae bacterium | reverse complement strand
GTACAACTAGACTATAAATTCTCATTATAATACCTAGCCATTTCCGGACAAAGTAAAACCTATTCTCATTTACAAGATCACTCTTGATCTTGTATTAACCTTCTTTTACAAGCACCTCTTTAAATCATTCAATATTACAGACATTCCTAAAAAAAATTGCCTAAACAACTGTCTATAAAACAAACTATTAATGATTAAATATTAACCATTATATTGATTAAAATATTTTCATATGTTGTAGAATTATACCTATATATACAAGGAGAAGAAATGAAAGTTCCATTTGTAAAACAGGTATTAAAAGTTGGTCTTGGCTTATCGATTGTAACAAGTGCATTGATGGCAGATTTAGAGAAGAAAGAATTAACAATAGGTTTTATTGCACTGACTGATTGTGCTCCTTTAGTTATCGCAAAAGAAAAAGGCTTCTTTGAAAAATATGGCTTAGATGTTCATGTTGTTAAAGAGGGTGGTGGTTGGCCAGGTATTCAGCAAAAAGTTATTAACGGTGAGTATGATTTTTCTCACGCCTTAGCGGGTATGCCAATCGCCGCGACATTAGGGATAAATGGTAATGCTAACCTACAAGCACTTTTAAGTCTTGATTTTAATGGTAATGGGATTACTTTTGGAAACAATATCATTAAAAAGATGGAAAAGTATGGAATGGATAAGACCGCTAGACCTCTTGGTTCTGAGTCTTTGAAAAAGTATATCGATGCTAAGCATACAAGTGAAGGTGAAAAGTATAAGCCATTGAACTTTGGTATGGTTCATCCTGTATCTACGCATAACTATGAGTTACGTTACTGGATGGCGACTTCAGGAATCGAGCCCGATCGTGATGCGACAATTAAGCCTTTCCCGCCACCGACTATGCCGTCAAATCTTATTGCCGGAAATATTGAGGGGTATTGTGTTGGTGAGCCATGGAATGAGCGTGTTGTACTAAAGAAAAAAGGTTCAACTCTTGTAACTAACTTTGATATCTGGAATAACAATCCAGAGAAAGTACTTCAAGCACGTGCTGATTTTATCGAGAAGAACCCTGAAACGACTAAGGCTGTTATGAAAGCTGTCATAGAAGCACAAATGTGGTTAGACGCTTCATGGGAAAACCGTAAAGAAGCGGCTGTCATTCTTTCTAAGCCTAACTATGTAAAAGCACCGGTATCTGTTCTTGAGAAGTCAATGACAGGAACATTTCAGTACCTAAAAGGTCAAGAGTCTGAGGCAAATCCACAATTTAATGTATTTGCTAATTATTATGCAGCGTATCCGTTCTACTCTCACGGTATGTGGTTTATCACACAGATGTATCGTTGGGGTCAACTGGATAAGCCAGTTGATATGAAAGCGGTTATTGAGAAGACATATCGTCCTGATCTTTTTGAAGTGGCAGCGAAAGAAGTTGGTTATTCACTTCCGCCAAGCGCATGGAAAAAAGATGGTGTTGATCAATACAACAAATTTATGGATGGAAAAGTCTGGGACCCAAACAAAGCGGTTGATTACATCTTTGACTTCAAGGTAACAAGTCCAAAAGTAAGTAAAGAAGAACTTGCTGCGGTAAATAAATGGACGGTTCAAACTGAACAGCCTAGTTATGTATGTCCTTATGGACCGGCTGGATGTGCTGATCCAAAATATGTGAGTACAGTTAAGTAAAGGTTAACTGCTTCACCTTTATAGGTACACAACTAGAAGCGTTGTGCTTGTACCGCTGGCGGAGACTATGTATGTCAGCTTCGGCTGACATGCAGATAAAAAGACATTGAGGTGACTTTTTATCTGTGTGGAGACAGAATTTAATATATTAGGAGTATTAATGAGTTTAGAAAGGCTTAGAAAAATAGTATTACCATTTTTAGTATTACTAGTATTCATCCCTGCGTGGTCAGGATTAGCACTATTTGTGGAGGAGTTTCCAACTCCAACAGATACTTATATAGCTGCGTTTGGTGGGATAAATGCTGACGGAGATGAGGTTGTAGGATCATTATCAGACCCATTCTATATAGAAAACGAAGATGATAAAGGCTTGTTTTGGCAAGTTCTTAACTCACTAGAGCGTGTATTTGCTGGTTTCGCTTTAGCAATTGCTATTGGTATTCCTATAGGACTTTTAATTGGAATGTCACAGAATTTTATGACAGCATTGAATCCATATATTCAAATCCTTAAACCTGTTTCGCCTTTAGCGTGGTTACCACTGTTGTTGATGGTCTTTCAAGATATCAATGCAACCGCTATCTCTACAATCTTTATCACGTCGATCTGGCCAATTATTATTAATACGTCATTAGGTGTCAAGAGTGTTAATGAAGATTATCTAAATGTAGCAAAGGTACTACGTTTTACACCGCTTGAAAAAGTAACGCAGATTATTCTGCCGGTAGCTGTTCCTTATATCTTTACGGGTATGCGTTTGTCATTGGGTATCGCATGGTTGGTTATCGTTGCAGCGGAGATGTTAACGGGTGGAATCGGTATCGGATTTTGGATTTGGGATGAGTATAACAATCTTAATTATCCAAACATTGTCATCGGTATTTTCATTGTCGGTATCGTAGGGTATATCCTCGACATGATTATGGGATTGATTGCAGATTATTTTGATTATACGAAAAGACGGTAGGAAGAAATTATGAGTAAGTTTTTAGATTTAGAAGGTGTAGAAAAAGTATTTCCTTTACCTAAAGGAAAAGAATATGTGGCAGTTACGGATGTAAATCTCAATATTAAAGAAAATGAGATCATCTCTATAATTGGTCACTCAGGTTGTGGTAAATCAACATTGTTGAATATGATTGCAGGCTTAGACATGGCGACAGACGGGGGAATTATTCTTGAAAATAAAGAGATAACTGGACCGGGGCCAGAAAGAGCCGTTGTCTTTCAAAATCATTCTTTATTACCTTGGCTTACTGTATATCAAAACATTGAGATGGCAGTAAAAAAAGTGATGCCTGAACTTAGCCCTAAAGAGCTCAAAGAACGGGTATACAAGTTTATTAAAATGGTAAACCTCGATCATGCAACAGACAAATACCCAGGCGAGATTAGTGGAGGGATGAAGCAACGTGTTGGTATTGCTAGAGCTTTGTCTATCAAACCTAAGGTCTTATTGATGGATGAACCCTTTGGTGCGCTTGACTCGCTCACAAGAGCAAATTTACAAGAACATCTCATGCGTATCCAGCAAAATGTTAAAAATACTGTCATCATAATCACACATGATATAGATGAGGCCGTCTTACTTAGTGATAGAGTTATTATGATGACAAATGGTCCTGAAGCAACCATTGGAGAGATACTAGAGGTTGATTTAGAACGTCCTAGACATCGAGTCTCTTTACAACATGACCCAGAATATATTCGCTGTCGTGAAGCAATCTTAAGTTTCTTATATGAGAAATATGCAAAGGAGGATGAGTAGAAAATATTGAAAGTTGGGGCACTACTTCACAGTGGCAAGTAGGTAAGTCCCTTGTACTTTCTCACCTATACTCCCAGAGTTTTTGCTCTCCTCGTACTACCAATGTAGTAAAAAAGACTCTTTCAAAGCTACTCCGCCTCTGGGCGGGGTTTATTGACCAAGACCTAAGCAACTACAGGCAAGAGTAATACAAAAAGCTCTAGTAAAAGTCACCTATACCGACTTTGTGCCCTTAAACGACTAATAAAAATCAAATATAATTATAGATACAATAAGCGAACTAATTCTATTTAGTTAATCTTTCAAAAATGAAATATTTGTTAAATAGTTATTGTGTTTATGATTAGGAAAATATATGTTAGTTGATAGTTATGGCCGAACGGTTGATTATTTGCGTGTCTCTGTCACAGAGAGATGTAACTTCAGATGTCAATACTGTATGCCAGAGAAGCCTTTTTCATGGGTTCCAAAAGAGAGCCTATTAAAATTCGAAGAACTTTTTTTATTTATGAAAGTCGCCATTGATGAAGGTATTAAGAAAATACGTATTACAGGAGGAGAACCTCTTTTACGTGAAGACTTAGATAAGTTCATCAAGATGATCTATGACTATTGTCCAGAAATCGACTTAGCGATGACAACGAATGCTTATCTTTTAAAAGGTTCTGCTCAGAAGCTTAAAGATGCAGGTCTGAAGCGTATCAATATCTCAGTAGATAGTCTTATTCCTGATGTAGCTGAAAAAATTGCTAAAAAAGATGTACTTTCAAAAGTACTTGCAGGGCTAGATGAAGCACTAAAAGTAGGGCTTAAAGTCAAGGTGAACATGGTTCCCATGATAGGAATGAATGAAAATGAGATCCTTGATGTGATGGAGTACTGTAAAGAGCGTGATATTACGGTCCGCTATATTGAATACATGGAAAACGTGCATGCAGAAGTAGATATCAAGGGTATGAAGAGTGAAGAACTTTTAGCTCTAATCGGTGAGAAATATAGTTTTGAAGATGAAGGCTTTGATGCAACTTCTCCTTCGCACTATTATAGATGTGAAGATGGATATCGTTTTGGGATCATTGAACCCTATAAAGATGACTTTTGTGCAAAATGTAACCGTATCCGTTTGACAGCAGAGGGTAATCTTATCCCATGTCTGTATTTTGATGAGGCGATGAGTATTCATGATGCGGTCAAACGTGGTGATATCAATGAAGCAGCACTTGTACTTAAAGAAGTTATCCGAACAAAACCAGAAAAGAACCGTTGGTCTGAAGAAGATGGTGAATCTTCAACACGTGCTTTTTATGAGACAGGTGGCTGATGATTTATCTGGTTGAACACTTTTATTCTATTCAAGGTGAAGGAAAGTACCTTGGTACACCTTCTCTTTTTTTCCGTTTTGGCGGATGTAATATGAAGTGCGAAGGTTTTGGCTGTTCTGAAACTTCGGCGGAAGGGATAGAAATTATCGGTTGTGATACGGTGTATGCTGTGGATAAAAAACATTTTGGCCAGACATGGTTAGGATTAGAAACACTTGATGAGTTGATAAGTGTCTATAACAGCTATACCCTTCCGATAAAAGCAGATATCGTGTTAACAGGCGGAGAACCTCTAATCTATGCAAATGATGAGTTGTTTGTCTCTTTTATAGAGTTTCTTCAAGGCAAAGGACATCGTGTGACTTTTGAAACAAATGGTGCGCTTAATGTTGATTTTGAAAAGTACCGTGTGTACCAGTCATGTACCTTTGCCTTATCTGTCAAGCTAAGTAATAGTGGTGAGCCAAAAAGTAAACGTATCAATGCGGAGGCTATTCAAAATATTGCCACCTATTCGAAAGAGGCATTTTTCAAGTTTACGGTAGATAAGGAATCCTTAGCAGCAGGTGTGGATGATGAGATGAAAAATATCATCAAGTTCGCACCTTCAATTGCTGTGTACTGTATGCCTAAGGGTGGTTCTAAGGCAGAATTAGAGTATCATGGTGAAGCAGTAATTGATTATTGTAAGGACAAGGGCTATGTCTATAGTGATAGACTTCATATCCGCCTTTGGGATCAGAATAAAGGTGTCTAAATGTTAATTCGAAAACAAGCCGTGGCAGTCGCGAAGCGATGTTTCAGACAGAATCCTAAGGAGCTATAATGTTGATTCGAAAACTCTTTAAATTTGAAAACTCACATATCGTTCGTGGCTGTTCGACGGAACGTTGTCGCGCATCTATACACGGGCACTCTTATGAGATAGAAGTATTGTTTGAGTCAAACTTTTTGGATCATGGACAGATGGTCTTTGACTTTGGTTTGATGAAGCGTTCTATTAAAGATTTAATCGACTCTTTTGATCATGCTATCACACTGTGGGATGCGGATGAAAAAGAGTATATAGAAGATATGAAAAAACATTCAGCACGTTGGGTACAACTTCCAGTCTCTCCTTCGGCTGAACAGTTTTCACGTGTTATTTTTATCATGGTCGATAAGATGCTTGCTTGTACTACTATGATCAATGGTGAGAAAGAGGTAAGACTACACTCTATTATCGTTCATGAAACCAAGACAGGGTATGCTCAAGGTTTTGAACATGATGCTTATAGTGAAAATATGGGTCATATAAAACCTGAACAGATTCTCTTTTCAGAGGCAGTTAAAGCTGATTGGCATGATAAAGAGTTATGGGAAAAGGTTCTAAAAGGGGAGATGTTTATTAATCCTGATACGGTTTAATAAAGCTCTTTGATACAATCTAACGTTTTCAACGAAGCTATCGCTTTCTAAAGAAGCTAGCGCTTTGTGATAATCTCACTCTTTTCTTTTGTACACATCTGCCATCTTGTTGGG
>JBFFDB010000056.1:0-6319 GCA_041559595.1 Sulfurimonadaceae bacterium | reverse complement strand
TTGTGTTTAATATTCCTACAAGTACACAAGGCTTTGTTAAAGGTGTTGATCTGAGCAAGACAGGTATGGTAGAAAGTATGACAGACTTTGGAAGTACAGGTTTTGGTGGAGCATGCCCACCTAAAGGCGATAAAGCACATCAATATATCTTTACGATACATGCTTTGGATATTGAAAAGTTAGAGTTGAAAGAAACAAGTAATCCAGCTCTAGTCGGGTATTACATCAACGCACATACCTTGCAAAAAGCATCATTGATCTCATATTATGGTCGTTAAAAAGTCTCCTCTTTATGAGGAGATACCCTAGAAGCTTTATAAAACTCTCCTCTTCTGTATTATTCTTCATTCAACTGATCAAAGTCAATGTTATTTAGTTACCTAACTACTTTAAAGAAATCTTTGTGTGATATTTTTAAATTCCTTTATATAAAATATTGCTAGAATGACACTCCAAAAATAATTAAGAAGGTTTACAAGCATGGTAAATGAAGCCATTTTACGACAATTAGACTATACACCAAATGAGGCACTTAAAGAACAAGTCGGCCGTATTATCAACAATACACAATCATTTGAGAAGATTGAAAAACACATGATGGAACTACACAAGCAATTAAAGGTTGATGGTTCATATATAGCGATGTCAAATTCAGAAGATTATTTTAAAATAAAGATAGAAGCTCCTAGTCCTGAACTAACCGAAGAAGCACACGAAAAAATTGCACATTGGTCTGAAAAGTATAAGGTTCAAATTGTACGAGTTGAGAAAAAAGACACTTATTATATAAAAGGTTTCGTACACTAAGCATGGATGTTGAACCAATCACACAAATGGGTTTTGATAAACTAACCGAAGAGTTCAAGTATCTTAAAGATGTTGAAAAGCCCCGTGTTAATATTGAAAAACAAGAAGCTGCTGCTCAAGGTGATAGAAGCGAAAATGCTGAATATCATGCAGCAAAAGAAAAACTTCGCCACATTGATAAACGTCTTTTCTTTTTAAATAATCATATTCAAAAATCTAAAATAATTGACCCTTCCTCGCTTTCAAATGAGAAGATTCATTTTGGTTCAACGGTAACTCTACTTAACCTTGAGACAGATGAAGAAGAAGTGTACACCATATGTGGAGTACTCGAGAGTGAGCCCGAAAATGGTTTAATATCTATCCATGCACCTTTAGCAAAGGTGATGTTAGGAAAAAAAGAAGAAGATGAATTTATTTTGAAATTGCCTCAGGGGAAAAAAGAGTTTGAGGTTTTGAAGATAGAATATGTTCCTATTTTTGAATTAAAAAAGAATATTCGTACGACTAAGGATTACTCTTTTTCATAGCAGCTGCATGACTTTGCATCAATGAAGGGTCTAGTTTACTTAATGAAGTCGTATTTAACATTTCAACAAGGGCCATCTTTGGTAAAACATATGACTCGTGAAGTGAACATGGAAATTCTTCATTACAGGCATCCTCACCTAAAGCACAGTTCGAACAGTTGTTCTCATCAATAGCATCTAAGATGTCAACTAAGTAAATATCTTCAATATCTTTATTAAGCAAGAACCCACCATTACGTCCACGAGTCGCTTTGAGTATATCTGCCTTAGCAAGTTTGGTCAGTAGCATTGTGAGATATTTATATGGGATTTCTGTCTGCTCATGTATACGTGTGGCGGAGAAGAGCGATGATGCCTCTTGAGACATAAAGATAAGAATTCTAAAAGTGTATTGGGCTGTTTTACTGAACATAATGTGTCTTTAATTTATAATTTTGCAATTCTACCTAAAATTGTTTAGGTATGTCTATGGATTTATAGACTATATTTTAATAAATAGCAATATTAAAGGAATGTCTAAAGCAATTTTTAGCACAGTTTGACTATAATCGCGTCTTAGACTTTTTAAAAGTACATGAAATCGTGTGGATTTCTAAAAAGTCTATCTAAAACAACATTTCAAGGAAACCTCTTGTATAAAATTGAAAACATTGAAGAAGCATGTGCGTCACATAAAATCTCTACTGAAGAGTATCAAAATATATTAGCGATCTTGGGCCGTGAACCAAATATGGTTGAGCTTGGTATCTTTTCAGCAATGTGGTCAGAACATTGTTCATACAAGTCTTCAAAAGTTCACCTTTCAGGCTTTCCTACAAAAGCACCATGGGTTATTCAAGGTCCGGGTGAAAATGCAGGTGTAATCGATATCGGTGATGGCTATGCAGCTGTATTCAAAATGGAGTCACATAACCATCCTTCATTTATCGAACCTTACCAAGGTGCGGCAACGGGTGTTGGCGGAATCATGCGTGATGTCTTTACTATGGGTGCTCGTCCGGTAGCTTCACTTAATGCATTGCGTTTTGGAAATGTCCTTAATGATGATGCAACTGCTGCTCACCAACGTTTTTTAGTACGTGGTGTTGTTGAAGGTATTGGTGGATATGGTAACTGTATGGGTGTACCAACTATTGGTGGTGAAGTGAGTTTTGATGAGTGTTATAACGGAAATATCCTTGTAAATGCATTTAATCTTGGTATCGCTAAATCAGATGAGATCTTCTACGGAAAAGCAGAAGGTATCGGAAATCCAGTTATGTATGTTGGTTCTAAAACAGGACGTGATGGTCTTGGTGGAGCAGTAATGTCTTCTGACTCATTTACTGAAGAGTCAAAAAGCCTTCGTCCAACGGTACAAGTAGGTGATCCATTTACTGAGAAACTTCTTCTTGAAGCGTGTTTAGAACTCTTCAAAACAGATTATGTTGTCGGTATCCAAGATATGGGTGCAGCAGGTCTGACTTCATCTTCGTTTGAGATGGCGGGACGTTCGGGCTCAGGTATGATCATGCATCTTGATAAAGTACCCGCTCGTGAAGAGAACATGACACCATACGACTTTATGCTATCTGAGTCTCAAGAACGTATGCTTATCTGTGCTAAAAAAGGTTCAGAACAAGCGATTATCGAGATCTTTGAGAAATGGGATCTTGCAGTAGCTGTTATTGGTGAAGTGACAGATACCGGTAGTATGGAACTATTCTTCAATGGTGAAAAATGTGCGGATGTGCCAGTTGACCCAGTGTCTGAAGAAGCTCCTTGTCTTAACCGTCCTATGAGTAAGCCTGCTTACCTTGAAGAAGTTAACAAAGTAAATATTACAGACTTCGACGCCGTATCAAATCAAGAAGCATTTACTAAACTAATGTCATCAATGGAAGTGGTTGATAAGGCATGGGTATATGAGCAGTATGACTCAATGGTACAAACAAACACGATCAAAAAAGGCGGAAGTCTTGATGCTTCTGTTATTCGTGTAAAAGAAAACGGTAAGGCACTTGCAATGAGTGCTGACTGTAATGTACGTCACTGTTATATCGATCCAAAAGGCGGAGCAGCAGCAGCTGTAATCGAGTCTGGACGTAATGTAGCGATGACAGGTGCACAGCCTTTAGCTATTACAGATTGTCTTAACTATGGTAACCCTGAAAACCCAGAAGTAATGTGGCAGTTCGCTCAAGGTTGTCTAGGTATCAAAGAAGCTTGTGCGGCACTAACGACTCCGGTAATCGGTGGAAATGTTTCACTTTATAATGAGACTAATGGGGTGTCAGTTTTCCCAACGCCTTCTATCGCAACGGTTGGTGTGAATGATGATGAGAATAATGTTTTGTTTAACTCATTTCAAAAAGAGGGTAACACGCTTTATCTATTAGGTGATACTAAGAGTGAATTCGGTGGTTCTTTATACATGAAAGAACTGCATGGAAAGGTTGCTGGTGTACTTCCAGAAATTGATTATGATAAAGAACTTAGCCTTTGGAATACCGTTATCAATGCGAATAAAAAAGGTCTTTTAGCATCGGCTAAAGATTGTTCTTCTGGTGGTCTTGCAGTTGTTATCGGTAAGATGGCAGCAGTAAGTAACATGGGCGCAAATATAGAAGTGACTACAGCTAATAATATTGATATCTTCTCTGAGTCTTTCTCTCGCGCAGTGGTTGAAGTTGCTCCTGAAAATGCACATGCTTTTGAATCAATGATAGATGGTCTTTCATTTGAAAAAATTGGAACTGTTGGTGGTGACAAGGTTATCATTAATGATGTGTCTATGAGCCTTACTGAGCTTAAAGGTCTATACTATGATACCTTTAAGCAAGTTATCGAACGTGACATCTAATTAGGGAAGATAATATGAAAAAAGAAGTAGAAAATATGAAACGTAGAGATGTCTTACTTACAGCTGCAGCTATGACAACTGTTGTTGCGAGTACAGTTCTAGGTTCATCAGAACATAATTGTCATAATACAGATAAGAAGATAATAGCTACACCTACTTTTAACCGTGATATGGAATTGATAGATGCAGCGCTGCATTGTGTTAAAAATGGTCAGGTCTGTAATGATCACTGTATTGCATTGGTAAAACAAGGTGATACTTCTATAGCAGATTGTTTAGCCTCTGTTTCAGATATGTTAGTGACATGTGCAGGTCTGTCAAAATTAGCGTCAAATGAATCAGCTCATTTAAAAGCCTATGCTAAGGTGTGTATTGCAGTATGTCGTGATTGTGAAAAAGCATGTGCTAAGCATGAGAATCATCATGCTGAGTGTAAAGCTTGTGCTGAGTCATGTAGAGCTTGTATAAAAGCATGTGAAAGAGCTGTCGCTTAATTAAAATAGCTTTCTAAGTTCTTTATTTCTCTAAAAGAGACTTTCCTAGCTTTAGGAGATTCTCATCTATCTCATATTTTTTCTCGTTAATCTCATCTATACTTTTAAAGTCATACGAACCATTGTTGTAACAAATAACGGTATGTGTCTCACCTGATATAAGTGCATCAATAGCATAGGTTGTAAACTGATAAGCTATTAAACGCTCACGTACAGTTGGATTTCCACCACGCTGGATATGTCCTAACGTAGTGACACGTGATTCAAAACCTATCTCATTCTCAAACCACTGCGCGATCTCTTGTGAGTTCTTTAAGCCCTCAGCAACAATAGCTATAAAATAATTCCGTCCTTGTTTGACTTCTTCAAGGTAACGCTCTTTAAGGGTATCAAGCGAGTAAGGAATTTCTGGAATAAGACACATCTCTGCCCCTGAGGTGAGAGCAGAAACAAGGGCTAAATAACCACAATCTCGTCCCATGACCTCAATAACAAAGGCGCGTTTAAATGAGGATGCAGTGTCTCGAACATTATCTGTCGCTACCTTGATAACATTAAGTGCCGTATCTACACCTAGACAATATTGGGTTCCATTAATATCATTATCAATAGTGGAGGGAATACCACAAAAAGCAATACCATGTTCTTTAAAAAAGATGTCGATTCCACGAAAAGAACCATCTCCTCCAAGTACAATAAGTTTGTCTATACCGATCTCTTTTAAGTTTTTAGCGGCTTGTGCTCGAAAGTCTTTTTCTTTAAAGCGAATCGAACGTGCAGAATAAATTTTTGTACCACCCCTATGGATAATCCCTGTAACATCACTATAACTGGCTTTTTCAATCTTACCATCGATAAGACCTTCATACCCTTCATATACGAAGTAGGGCTCTAAACCCTTAGTAAAACTATATTCTACAAAACGTTTAATGGCAGGATTCATACCTGAAACGTCTCCGCCTGAACATAGAATAGCTATTTTACTCATAACAGGTCCTTGTTTCTCTAAAACGTTTAATGGCAGGATTCATACCTGAAACATCTCCACCTGAACAGAGAATAGCAATTTTACTCATAGGAGTCCTTTATTGAAAAAGTATGGTAGCATTTATAATTGAAGAAAATCGTTCTTGAAAATATAATTGTGCCTCATTTGTATGTTCAAGAGAGTACCCTGAACCATCATCCAATAGTTGACATTGAGGCTTTTGCTCAGCAATTGGCATTGGCTCTGTTATGATTTTTTCTTTTTCTGAGGTAGGTTTCATATACTTTTGCGTTGCTTCAATTTTTTGAAAATTAAAATTCAGAGGAACTTCACTAGCCCCTCCAAACCCTCTGCCTTCTTTGTCATCTAGAAAAGCTTTTGAAACCTTTCCTTCAACTAATGCAATAGACTTTTCAACTTCTATTTTTTGTGTAATAACACTTTCGTCTTTGGCCTCAAAAACTTCTTGGGTGACAACGATTTCTTGGGTAAGTTGAGGTTTTGTTGTCAAGACGAGCTTCCCTTGACTTGCCCCACCAAAATATCGCTCAAGACGACAAGCACTGGGAATAAGATAGACTTTCTTATCGTTGATAAGCAGTGGCTGCTGGTATTTAAGCTCTAAAGCTTGAAGGTTAGAGTGACTGCTGTCATTACT